>CAMPAF010000383.1 GCA_946631535.1 uncultured Verrucomicrobiota bacterium | reverse complement strand
GCGTCTCCACGCAGCTCGGCACGTCGATCGTGAACGGCGTCTCGGTCTTCGACGGCTCCTGCTTGGCGATCGCGCCGTCCGCACTTCCTTCCCAGGCGAACGACCACGTGCCGTTCAGCGACTGCACGGATCCCTCGTGCGGCAGGTATGTTCGCGCCGGCATGCGGTTCTCGGAATTGACAGCGGGATCTTGCCACGGCTCTGCCGCGAAAGTACACAAAACCAGAAAGAATATCGTCAGAACGACTAGCATTTTCTTTTTCTCCTCATCAATTCGCAGGTTTCGGGGCGGTTGGCGGATCCATCTTGAACACGCAGGCGCCGGGCTTGAACTCGCCGGGGTTGTAGCCGTTGCCGTTGTAGATGATGTCGCGGAACCGGGCTCGGCCGTTGCCCTCGTAGATCACCGTGGGCTTGTGCTGCTTGACGACCTGGCCGTCGGCCACAAGCATGGAGCCGCCGGGCTGCTTGAAGACGTACATCTTGTCCAGCTTCTCCGGCTTGACGTTCCGGATGCAGCCCATGTTGTAGAGGTAGGTGCAGCCGAGGATGCGCACCTCCCAGCCCTCGCTCAGGAAGCCGATCGTGCTCGTATCCGCGTAGCAGTCGCGCAACAGCACGTTGCCGGAGTTCTTGCGGATCTTGAAGCCGATGGAGTCCTTGAGGTACTCCGGCATCTCGCCCGGCGCGGGCGCGCCGACCACGCCGCCCCACACGTGGCAGCGCGTGAAGAAGTTGGCGCCGCCCTCGATGTCGAATCCGATCGTGTAGTCCATCGACCAGCAGTCGGTGAAGTTGTCGTCGCACCCGCTCACGCGCACCGCCGCGTTGCCGGCGTTGCCTTTCTCCTTGTTCACGAAGTGGAGGTTGAACGCGTTCAGCTCCGCGCCGCCCGGCCCGGGATCTCCCTTCACCCGGAGGCCGTACAGCTTGCCGTTGTGGAAGCAGACGTCGCGGAGCGTGAAGTGGATGTAGCCGTGGATCGACATGCACGAGGCGATGCCGCGTCCGTCGATGCGCCCGCCCTTGAAGAACGTGCCGAAGTCAAGGATGTCGCGTGCCTTGAAGACGGGGGAGAAGTTCACGCGCACGACGAAATCCATCGGCTTCTCGGCGAGGAAGCGCGCGCACTTGTGCATCAGCACCGAGCAGAAGTTCGTGATGACGAGCGTCTGCGCGAGCCGGTAGTCGCCCGCCGGCACGAACAGCACCTTGTTCGCGCTCGCGTCCACCGCACGCTGGAGCCGCGGCGCGTCGTCCGCCTCGCCCGCCAACGCCGGGAATTCACCCACGCTCCTGTCCCAGTACTGCGCCTCCGTACCGTTGTCCGCCGCCGCGCCACACAGGCCGATGGCAACGACGCAGGCCGCCGACAGCCCGCCCGCCCAAGATCGCCTCAAAACCGATTTCGCTAGATTGTCCATGGCATTTCCTACCTATGTTTCCGTCAAACGTCCGCAGTATATCGTTTTGCCGCACCGGCGGCAAGCGGATTGCTCGGGCATGCCAAGGACAGCGCACTTTGGTATAATCTCCGCATGGAGATGATGAAACTACTCGTGGCAGGCGCGTCGTCCGGCATCGGACGCGCGGTGGCGGTGGCCGCCGCAGAGCGCGGCGCGCGTTGCGTGCTGGTGGCGCGTCGGGAGGATGAGCTGGAGCGGACGCGCGCGATGATGGCGAACCCCGAGCGGCACGCCGTCGTGCCTATCGACTTCGCGGACGCTGACGGGCGCGACCTTGCGCTCATGCGCCTCTTTACGGCGGAGGGACCGTTCGACGCCGTGGTGTACACCGTGGGCGTCTGCCCGGTCGTTCCGCTCTCGCGGCTGGACGAGGCGGCGCTCATGGAGACCATGCGCGTCAACTGCGGCGGATTCGTCGCGCTCATGCGGGCGTTCGCCGCGCGCGGCGCGCACGCCGAGTCAGGCGCGGCGGCAGTAGCGGTCTCCTCGGTCTCTGCGCGAGAGGGCTGGCCCGGCGGGGCGGCGTACTGCGCCTCGAAGGGCGCGCTCTCGGCCGTGGTCCGCGCGCTCTCGGCAGAGCTCGCGCCGAAGCGGATCCGCGTCGAGGCGATAGAGCCAGCTTACGTGCTTACGCCGATGTTCCGCAACGGCGCCGCGCGCATGGGCGCGCCGGAATCCGCCGCCGTTCCGCCCGAGGACGTCGCCCGCGACATCCTCGCCATCCTTGCCAAGGCGGCGGCCAAATGCTAAACTTGTCGAAACGAAAACCAATCACCCCAAATACCAAAGAGGCATGAAATGAAAAAGAGCATCGTCCTCCTCGTCACGCTCGGCGCGGCTTTCGCGGCAGCCGCTGCCGTAACCGCGGACTTCGCCAAGGCGACCGCGAAGTTCCGTCCCGCCCTCCACTCCTCAGGCTACGCCCCGAACTTTGAGCGCGCCCATGCGGCCCACTGGGACGAGCAGCTCAAGGAGATGAACTTCGACTACGTACGCTCGCACGACCTCGGGCTCATCAACTGCGGCTGCCGCGCCTTCGACGTGCAGTACGTGTTCCCGCTCAAGCACCTCGACCCGAAGGACCCCACGAACTACTTCTTCGACACCACCGACTTCATGCTCGACCTCCAGTACGCCATCGGGCAGAAGCCGTTCTACCGTCTCGGCACGTCGATCGAGCACACGGGGCTCGTCCACTTCGCCGCCGAGATCCCGAAGGACTTCGACCACATGGCCGAGGTGTTCGCGGGCATCGTGCGCCACTACGAGAAGGGCTGGGGGACCCCCGACGGCAAGGTCCGCCCGATCAAGTACTGGGAGATCTGGAACGAGCCCGACGGCTCCAACAACATGTGGAGCTTCAACGGCGGCGTCAACGACCGCGACCCCAAGAACAACCGCAACGCCGAGCGCCGCGAGCTGTTCGTCAAGTTCTTCGTGAAGGTGCTGAAGCGCCTGAAGAGCGAGTTCCCGAACGTCAAGGTCGGCGGCCCCGCGCTCTGCTCCATGCGCGAGGACTGGTTCCGTCCGATCCTCCGCGCCTGCAAGGCGGAGGGCCTCCGCCCCGACTTCCTCTCGTGGCACTACTACGGCAACGACCCCGACCGGATGTTCAAAATGGCCGCCGACGCCGACAAGATGTGCAAGGAGGAGGGATTCGACGGCCT
>CAMPAF010000382.1 GCA_946631535.1 uncultured Verrucomicrobiota bacterium | reverse complement strand
CACAACTTTCTCCGCCTATGGGGCGGACTCGTGCAGCGGACATTCCCCTTCATGGAGGAGGAGGTCGGCGAACTGGGGCCCAAGGCCAGGCTCTTCGTCACAGTCTGCGAGACCGTCGTCAAGCCGGAGACTTTCAAGTACGCGAAGTGGAAAGGCGTGGGGCGTCCTCCGGCAAAGCGCATGCCGGTATTCAAGGCATTCCTGTTCAAGGCCGTGCATGACATTCCGACGACAAAGGAGCTCGTCGAGAGGATTCTTCTCGAACCACAGACGCGGCGGCTCTGCGGCTGGGCCGATCCGGGGGAGGTGCCGTGCGAGTCGAAGTTTTCCGAGATCAACAAGGAGTTCGCAGAAATGGGGTTCACGGAGGAATGGTTCGACGAGTTCGGCTGGCGACGGGTCCGCACCACGGCGCTCGTGGGCGGCGCGGTGGCCGTCCTTTCGCTCCCCACCGTATTCGGCTTCAACATCTGGTCGCACGTGCAGCCTCTCGCCGGCAAGACGATCCTCGACTTCGAGGACTACATCTTCAGCCAGTTCTGGCTGCCGCTCGGGGCGCTCGCCACATGCCTCTTCTGAGTCTGGCCGTTCGGATTCGGCTGGAACGGTTTTCGAGACGCGCCTTCGGCGGGATCCGGCTGGAATCTGCCCGCGATTCTCAAGCGCTACATGCGCTACGTCCTGCCGTTCGTCCTGCTCGGCATCCTCATTGGCGGGCTGTGAGGGACAACGGCCCTCTTGCGCCCAGGGCCGGTGTCCGCGTCCGCAGCTGATTCACTCTGCCCGGTACTTCACGCGCACGGAACTCAAGCGCACCATGTAGTACACGTTCTTGTCGTGTCCGTGACTGCTCTTCAGCGGCGGCGGATGGCGGAGACGGAGGCGCACGAAGCGTGCCGACAGTGCAGATCCCACCGTGCGCAAGTCCACGGATAAGCTCTTCCCCGCACCCGGCCATTTCACCCCGGTCAATTCGCGCTGCAGCGTCCACGCGACGCCGTCAGGCGACACGTCCACAAGCACGTCGGCCGGGAAGTGTTCCCTTTTCGAGGAGGCAAGTTCCACGGCCAGGACGTCGCAGACCGCGCCCAGGTCGATCTTCTGGACGAACTCGCAGTCGGGGTTGCTGTCCCAGTTCCACAGCGATGGGGGCACTGAGAGCCATTGCTCCCCGGAGCGAACGTCCCGCTTTATCGCGAGCGACTTGTCCGCGAGCGCGCGTTCGTCCATGCCATCGGCCACGATCTCGTGCCGCCCCGGCGCAAGCGGCGCGCCCGCATGCGGCTTTCCGTCCACCGTTACCTTTGCGGCGCGGGGGAAGCTGACGTCCGCCGCCGTGCCCTCCGGTACCGCGAGCGTCGCCTTCACCACGCCGCCCGCCCGTTCCCAGCGAGCCTCCACGAACCCGTGCGGCGTGGGCACGCGTCCTTCGGCGAAAGCAAGATGCGCGATCACGTGCGGCGCGAAACGGAACCGCCGGAAGCCCGGCTCGACCGGTTCGACGCCCAGGAGATACGTGGTGATCGGGCCGGCCACGGCCGTGTCGGGGTGGGACTCGTCCCACCATCCGTCCCGCGTGAGAAACCCGCATTCCGTGCAGCACTGCGCGCCTTCCCATTTGGGGTCCGACAGCTTGAACCACGTGCCGCCCTCCAGCATGTCGAACGCAGCCTGGTCGAACCCGTAGGCGAACTTGCCGCGCAAGGCGAGGAGGTGGAACTTGTCGCCGGAACCGACGGCGATCTTCGACACGATCGCCAGCGCCTCGGCATCCGTGGCGAAACCGCTGGCGAGCGCCATGCCGCGTGCCTTGATGTTCGATCCGGGCTGGCCAAGCACGGCGTCGAAGTCCTGCTTCTCCGCGTTCCAGAAACGGCGGCGGATCGCGGCGGCAAGGCGGTCCGCCAGGCGGTCCCAGCCGGCCGCGTCCTCCTCGTGCCCCAGCGCGCGGGCGAGCTTTGCGCCGTCGCGGTAGCACATCCACAGGATGAAGTTCATGTAGACGCGCGTGCGCGGATCGTTCGGGGGCATGCACCAGGCGTGGCTGGACGTCTCGATGCGCTGGCGGAAGATGCCGTCCTCCCCGCAGTGCCCGGCGAGGTACTCGATATCCTTCTTCACGGCGGGATAGAGCGTCTTCATCGTCTCGCCGTCCGCCGTGTGGAGGTAGTAGTCCCAAGTGATCGGCACGAGCCAGGCGGAGAACTCGTCGCTCGGGAAATGCCCATACTCTCCCGGCCCCGGGCGGCCTCCCTTTTCGGCGTAGGGCGCCGCCCACACGTATCCTTCAGGATTCTGGTTGTACGCCAGCAGTTTCAGCGATTCGCGGAAGTAGGGCCATTCAGGCCTGAAGGCCGCAAAGCAGGTGCGCTGAGCCCACCACAGGTCGCCGATCCACACCAGCCTGTCGCGCTTCGCGCCGTCGGCCATGAACTGGAACGAACGCGTGTAGTCCCATCCGGGCAGACGTCCCTCGTCGTCCGCACCGGCGAAATCGTCTCGAAACACCTCCTGTCCGTTCCCGTCCTTCACGAAGACGGCCGCCACGACCGGCCACCACTCCTTCTCCGTATAGAGGCCGAACCGCCCGCCCGTCCCGAGGCCGGTCACGTCAACGTCCGCGATCTTCACGCCGTCGAACCATGCCGAGACGTTCCTCCCGGCCACTTTCGCCTCCAGGCGGTGGGGGACGCCATCTATGACAGGCTCGTCGAGGATCTTCCGGCAGAGTTCCGTGTTTACGCCCTTCCGGCGGCTGACGATCCGCACGCATGCCGGCTGGGAGACGGACACCACGATGCCGTCGTCAGCATCCGCCGCTCGCAGCATCAGCCCGGCCGCCGACGGGAAGTGCGGGTTCGTGCGCAGCTCGAAGTCCATGCCCCACGTGCCGTCGCCGTTCCACTCCCGCGTGGCGCACAGCCCGGCGGACGTCCCTTTCTCCAGCTTGCGCGGCAGCAGCCTGCCGTCGACCACGCGCCAGGCGTCGTGGTTGGGGAAGCTCGCCAGCCGGCACGTCCAGGCGCTCGTGTCCCACGCGCGGTTCACGCGCTCGTCGGAGCAGCGGAAGGAGCCGACGGGCGCCTCGCGCGAGAACACGCCCGTGTTGCGCATCTCGAACGCGTCCACGGCCACCA
>CAMPAF010000381.1 GCA_946631535.1 uncultured Verrucomicrobiota bacterium | reverse complement strand
CCGAGGACAAGCCGATGATCAACGGCGAGTTCCACTTCGGCGCGCTCGACCGCGGAATGTTCCACACCGGCCTCGTCCCGACGCGCGACCAGAACGAGCGCGCGCAGTGCTACCGCGACTTCGTCAACGCCTGCCTCGACCATCCGCGCTACGTGGGCACGCACTGGTTCCAGTGGCAGGACCAGGCCCTCACGGGCCGCAGCGACGGCGAGAACTATCAGATCGGGTTCCTGAACGTGGCCGACGTGCCGTATCCGGAGCTCGTGCAGGCCGCGCGCGACATCGGTGCCACGATGTACAGGCGGCGCTGGGGCAAGGACGGGAAGAAGAAGGCCAGGAAGGACAAGCAGGCGAAGGTCGATCCGCGAGCAAGCCTGCCTGCCGGCGCGATCCTCTGCGAAGGCGAGTACGACGGCCACCTGCAGGGCACCGCCACTGACGGGAAGTTCATCTACTGGCCGTTCACGAAGTCGATCGTGAAGACGGACCTCAATGGGCACGTCGTAGCCTCCACGCGCCAGCCGTCGCACCAGGGCGACTGCTGCGTGGTTGACGGGACTCTCTACATAGCGGTGAACCTCGGAAAGTTCAACACGGAGACTGGCGGAGTGAGCTGGGTGTGGGCGTACGACACCAAGGACCTCTCGCTCAAGAAGGAGTATCCGGTGCCGGAGCTTGTTCACGGATCGGGCGGCATCACGTTCCATGACGGCAGGTTCTACGTGGTGGGCGGCCTGCCGCCGACGCACGTGAGAAACTACGTGTACGAGTACACGCCCGACTTCACATTCGTGAAGCGGCATGTCCTGGAGACCGGCTACACCGTGCTGGGCATACAGGCCGCGGCTTTCGTGCGGGGACAGTTCCTCTTCGGGTGCTACAGCAACAAGGAATATCCCACGCATACCCTCGCGTGCCCTACCGACCTCGGCAGCTTCAAGCGCCTCTCCATGCACACGGACGTGGGCATGGTCGATCTTGACGGCAAGATCTTCAGCGCACGCACGCGCAGGCTGCCGTCCGGACGCTGGTGCGGATTCCTGATCCCCGATGAGATCAAGTAGCAGATTTGCCATGTCACCTGGAAAAATTCGACGTAAGATATTTGAGATCATCCAGCCGAACCAAGGGCGGTCGATAGCTAGCCGGGTTTTCGACGTGATGATAACGATGCTCATCCTGCTGAGCGTCGTTTCGGTGTTTGCCGTGACGTTCGGCTTGCCGAGGCCGGTCTTGCGTGTCCTCTACCGGTTTGAGCAGTTCGCGTCAATCGTGTTTTCCGTCGAGTATCTTCTGCGGATACTGACGGCCGATCTGCTCTATCCCGGGAAAGGGTTCTTCGCATCCCGCGTCAAGTATCTGTTTTCGGGTATGGCGCTTATCGACCTGGCCGCGATTCTTCCGTTCTGGCTCCCGATGTTCCTTCCGTGCTCGATGTTGGCGCTTCGGGCGTTGCGGCTTGTCCGGCTGCTGAGGATTCTGAAGCTTAACCGGTACTTCAACGCGCTCAGGGCGCTGGGAGATGTGCTGGTGGCGAAGAAAAGCGAACTGATCGGGTCTTTGTTTTTTGTTGTCCTTCTGATGCTCGTGTCTTCGCTTCTCATGTTCTCCGTCGAGCACGAAGCGCAGCCGAACGTGTTCCGCAACGCGTTCTCTGGATTATGGTGGGCGGTGGCGACCTTGACGACCGTCGGTTACGGCGACATATACCCCGTTACGACGCTAGGGCGGATTCTGGGCGCCATCATCGCCTTTTCCGGCATCGCCGCGCTGGCGATTCCGACGGGCATCATCACGGCGGGGCTCACGGAACGGATCGCCAGAAACACGGAAACGGCACGGGAGCTCAAGCGGCAGCACCAGAAGGACATAGAGCATGACAACGAGCTGGCACGTCAGCGTGGCAGGGATGACGACCATGACCGTATCCTGCGAGAGCACGGCGAGATGCTCAAGGCCATTGTCGAGAAGCTCGAGAAACTTTCGGAGGCAAACTCAGAGAAACGGTCGGAGAAGTAGTAGAATGAAACTGCAAATCAAATGGCTTGCGGCCGGGATGGCGTTGTCCATGGCCTTGTCGGCGTGCGCGGCCGGCGAGCGGAAGCTTGTCTGGAGCGACGAGTTCAACGGCACAGAGCTGGACACTAAGCGCTGGAACCGCTGCGGGCGTGGCATGAGCGACTGGAACCGACACATGTCCAAACGTCTGGATCTTGTCGAGCTGAAGGACGGAGCCCTGACTGGATCCGCGACTACGAGTAGGCGCATTTAGGACAATACATTTATACCATGGAAGACGAGGAAAAAGTATGAAGAGAAGGAATTTCCTGAAACTGGCAGCGGCGGGCGTGCCAGCGTTCAACATCGGCAGCCTCCTCGCGGCCCCGCTCGCGAAGCGGATCGCGCATGGCGGGAGGATACGCGTGGCGCTGATCGGGTGCGGCGCGCAGATGACGGGGCTCATCCGCCGCATGGGCGGAGACCGGAACGTGCAGGTAGTGGCGCTCGTCGATCCGCTGCCCTCGGGCATCAGGGCCGTCAAGGCGTCCGCGAAGAAGTTCTACGGCTCCTTCGACTTCACGGGTGCGTGGGAGGGTGCGGACTACCGCGAGATGTTCGAGAAGGTGGGCGACAGGATCGACGCCGCGTTCATCGCGACTCCCAACCACCACCATGCGATTCCAGCCCTGATGGCAATCCGTCGCGGGATCCACGTGTACGTGGAGAAGCCGCTCGCGCTGACGCTTGAGGAGGTGCATCTCCTCGCGCGCGAGGCGAAGAAGTACGGCGTCGTCACGCAGGTGGGCAACTACGGCCACTCCACCAAGGCGATGAAGATGTGCGTGGACGCGGTGAAGAACGGCGTGATCGGCGACGTTACGGAGGTGTACAGCTACTCAGACCGAGTGAACTCGATGTTCTTCCGTCCTCCGGCCGCGCCGCCGCCGCAGGGCATGGACTGGGACATCTGGTGCGGTCCCGCGCCGGTGTGCGAGTTCTACGGTCCGCACGAGGGGCGCACCGGCCTCCACCCGCACGATTGGCACAGCTGGATCGGCTACGGCAACGGGTCGATCGGCAATATGGGCACGCACATCATGGACGCGCCGTTCTGGGCGCTCGACCTGGGGAAGACGG
>CAMPAF010000380.1 GCA_946631535.1 uncultured Verrucomicrobiota bacterium | reverse complement strand
ACGAGCGGCACGGCGTACTCCACGAAGTCCGCGTTCGCCTTGCGCCCCTCGCGGATCGCGTCGAAGAACTCGTGCACGTGGCTCTTGCCCTTCGCGATGCGGCGGAACTTCTGCGGCGGCACGGGAATCTGCTTCTTGAGCGAGAGCGGCACGAACTGGAACGCGTTGCCGAACTGCCCCGCCCACAGGATGCCCTTCTCGCCCATGAAGATCGTGCCAATGTTGCCGAGCTTCACGTTGTACTTCTTCTCGAGCTCGAGGACGATCGGCGGGAAGTTCATCCACTCGCGCTTCGCGTAGTGGTACTGCACGTCCTCGTCGATCGGCACGTCGTCGTGGATGCCGTCCGTCCAGTGGAGCCTGAACGGCTCCATGCCCGGACGCGCCGGGAACTCGTACGTGAGCGTCTCGCGCGTCGGCCACGACTCGGGGCACACGTAGCTCATGTCCTCCATCGTCACCGCGGTCGGCGGCGTCTCCATGAGGTTCATCGCCCAGAACGGGGCGTCGAGCACGTGGTTGCCCATGTTGCCGAGCGAGCCGTTGCCGAAGCCGCGGATGTCGTACCAGCGCTGGCCGAGGTAGGAACGGCGGTAGGGGCGCATCTCGGCCGGGCCCACCCACAAATCCCAGTCCATGCCCTTCGGAGGATCGATGACGGGGCTAAGCTTGCGCTGGGCGTTGAAGCGGTCGGACCAGCTCCACACCTCGCGGATCTGCCCGAGCGCGCCGCTCTGCACGTACTCGGCGACAAGCGGCTGGAACGGGCCCGAGTGGCCGTGGTGGCCGGCCTGCGTCACGACGCCGTACTTCCGCGCGGCGGCGGCGAGGAGATCGGCCTCCTCCTCGGAATAGCAGATCGGCTTCTCGACGTACACGTGGATGCCGCGCTTCATGCAGGCGATGGCGATGGGCGCGTGCGTCTGCTGGTTGGAGGCGATGATCGCCGCGTCCACGGAGCTCCCCATCTCGTCGAGGAACACGCGGTAGTCGGCGAACGTGCGCACCTTAGAGAGGTCGTAGTCGGCCTTGAGCTTCTTGATGCGCGCCTTCGTGGCGTCCATCTGCGGCGCGTCGGGGTCGACCATCGCGACGATCTCCTCGTCGAGGCACTTCGTCACGAGCACGCTGCGGAGACGTCCGCCGCACCCGATGAGCGCCACGCGGATCTTCCGCCCGGCCGCGATCTGCCGGGGACGGCTCTGCCCGAAGGCGAGTCCGCCGATGTTGAAAGCCGCCACACCCGCGGCCAGCTGGAGAAACTCCTTGCGATTCATTGTTGTTCCTTTCTGCATTACTGATTGATTTGACATTCGGCATTCTGCGGCCGACATCCGCACTAACCACTAGGCAATTGGCACTAAACGACTCCCTCCAGTTCCCAGCCCTTCCTGTATGTCGCCTCCAGGCGCGCGTCGGACGCCGCATCGTTCGTGATGTGCGTGCCGTCCCACAGCAGCTTCTTGCCGGCGGCGAGGATGCCCACGTCGCCGAGGAGGACGGCCTCGCCGAGCGGCACCGAGAACTCGAACCCGGTGTTCGCCTGCCGTCCCTCGCGGATCGCCTTGAAGAACTCGCCCATGTGGTCGATGGCGTTCGCGCCCGTGAACTTGCGGATGTCCTGACCGAGGCTCTTCGGGAAGAAGCGCACCATCGAGTGCTGGCCGTACCAGGCGTAGCCCTTCGTGCCCTTGAAGAACGCGCCGTTCGTCGCGAACGGGGCCTTTTCGAGGTGGTAGTCGCGCTCGAGCTTGTGCATGATCTCGGGCATGTTGTGGTCCTTGCGGCCGGCCCGGGCGTAGCCGTAGTTGGAGAGGTTCGCCGCCTCGTAGTCGAGGCCGTAGCGGAGGCCGTCCGTCCAGTGCATCTTCACGGGGCCGCGGTTGCCGACCTCCGGGAACTCGTACTCCATCTCGGTGCGGATCGACCAGGAGCCCTCCGCCACGATGTCCGCATGCGTGCAGTGGATCGACGTGGGATGCGCCGCGCCTAGGTTGAGCGCCCAGAACGGCGCGTCCATCACGTGCGTGCCCATGTTGCCGATCGAGCCGTTGCCGAGCTTCTGCCAGCTGTGCCAGTCGTGCGGGTGGAGGCCGAATAGATGCTTTTTCTGCGGACCGTAGTAGCCGCACAGCTCGGCCGGGCCGCACCAGGAATTCCAGTCCATGCCCTTCGGCGGGTCCTCCGGCTTGGGGCGGTACCCCATCGCGTTCACGCGGTCGGTGTAGGCCCACACCTCGGTGATGTCGCCGAGCACGCCCGCCTGGAGCGCCTCCACGCACACCTTCATCGCGCGCGTGGAGTGTCCGAAGTTGCCCACCTGCGTCACCACGCCCATCTTCTTCGCGATGCGCCCCATGATCTGGGCCTCGCGCACGGTGTACGCCATCGGCTTCTCCACGAACACGTGGATGCCGCGGTTCATGGCCATGATCGCGGCGGGGGCGTGGTGGCGGTTCGAGGTACAGATCACCACCGCGTCGATCGAGTCGCCCATCTCCTCGAAGAGCGGATGGTAGTCGTCGTACTCGCGCACGCCCTCGATGTTGGCGGCGTTCGGCGTCTTCTTCACGCGGGCGATGAAGTCGCGCCGGCGCGGCGCGTCCGGCTCCACCACGGCCACGACCTGCTCGGAGGTGTCGGCGAGGATCATCTCGCGCATGCGGAACCCGCAGCCGATCAGCGCCACGCGGATCTTCGCGCCCTTGGCGATCTGCCGCGCGCGCGCCTGGCCGAAGCCGGCGCACCCAATGTTAAACAGCGGTAGCGCCGCCACTCCAGCCGCCATCCGTAAAAACGATTTGCGATTCACTTTTCTTGACTCCTTCAGTTCAAAACCCAACTTCCACCCATTCAACCTTCTAACCTTTTAATCTTTTAACCTTTTAACATTCCATTCCGCTCGCCATCAGCGTGACCTTGTGCACGGCGATGTCGTGGTCGTAGTAGTCTGGGTTGGGGATCCGGCCGCGCACGATGTCCGCGAGCTCCTTCAGCTGGTCGGCGTAGCGGTCCTTCTGGATGCCGCAGTCGACGACGTGCTTACCCTTCTTGTAACCGGGCACGTCATGGGCGAGGCGCAGCTCGAGCGTGGTGGGCTTGCCGTCGAAGCGCTCGATCGGACGGAGGTCCACGGCGCCCTTCGTGCC
>CAMPAF010000379.1 GCA_946631535.1 uncultured Verrucomicrobiota bacterium | reverse complement strand
CGCGCGGGCGACGATTTCTTCGACGAGGCGGGTGGAGACGGGCGGGGCGTCGAGCACGGCCGGCGGCGGGACGTACCGTAGCGCCTTCGCGTTTTTCTGGATGCGGGCGAACGCCTCCACGCACGGGTAGGGCACGCCTGCCTCGCTCACAAGGCCGTAGTTGCTGTCCTCGCCGTTGCCGCCCGCGCCGCCGGCGGGCTGGTCCACCCAGCGGAACACGGCCCAGCCCACGATGTAGGGCATCGGCAGGAGCGTGCGCATCCAGAGTTCTGACGCCTGCGTGCGCTCGGCCTGCGTGTGGAAACGCTGGCCCGCGCCGTGGAGGCAGGGGAGACCGGAATCGAGCGCGGGGAACGCCCATTCGGGAATCATCATCGGCTTCTTAGTGCGGACGTAGAGAGCGTCGAACACTTCGCGCACGCTGCGCTTGTCGGTGGCGCTGGGAGTGACGGTGTTGCGGTCGATGTCCGTCATCGGGTAGCAGTTGAACGAGACGACGTCGCAGTATTCGCCGGCGATGTTCCACACCTCGTCGTCGCCCGCGCCATTGATCCCGGCGAAGCGGCAGCCCATCACGAGGTGGTTGGGGTCGGCCGCGCGCACGGCCTCGGAGGTGGTCTTGAAGTAGCGGTGGGCGATTTCCAGGAGGAAACCGCGCTTCACCTCGTCCGGCACCTTTCCGGCGGGGTCGGCGCCGTGGGCGCGCACCCAGTTCTCGGCGGCGACGCGTGCTGAGTGGCCGGGCGCCTTGCGCATGCAGGCCTCGAAGAGGGCGAAGGGCGCCGGTACGCCGGGGGCGGCCCGGCTGCGTCCCCAGGCGAGCTCGTTGTCGAGGTAGTAGCCGATCGTCCACGGGTCGTCCCTGTACGGGGCGCACCTCCAGTTCGCGACGAGGGCGCAGATTTCGGCGAAGCGCGGGTGGAACACGTTTGGAAAGGCGGCGCCGGCGGGGCGCGTCTCGTCGTTGATCCAGTATTCCTCCGGCATGCCGACGTGGCACATCATCTGCCCGAAGAGCGCCACGCGGATGCGCGGCACGCCGCGGCGGTCCAGTTCGCCGCCGCAGCCGAAGCTGAGCGTGTTGAAGCCCCAGTCGGTGTACTTCCTGATCGTGTCCTCGGCCCATTTCTCGGGCGTGCCGAACTGCTTGATGTTCGTATCGCGGTAGGCGTAGCGGTCATGGGCGGGGTCGTAGCAGCCCTGCCAGTTCGCGCTCTGCACGCCGAAGCTCAGGAACCCGCGACCGAGCGGATCGACGAGCCACCAGCGTCCGTCGGGGTCTTGCTCCGTGCGGAAGGCGCCGGTGGCGCGGCGGACGATGTCCGGGATGAACTGCTTGCAGTCGTAGGGCGGGAAGGAGGGGGACGGCGGTTGCGGGGCAACTGGTGGTTCGGTGACGGAGAGTCCGTCCGCCGTCTCCGTTACGTCGAGAATGCGCAGGTGCTCGAGTCCGCGCCGGTTGGGTCCATGCAGGACGAGCTTGAGCGCGCCCTCGAACGTGCGAAAGAGCGCGCCGTGTCCGCCGTTCTTCCCGTAGATCACCTTGTGTTCCTTCCACGGACCGTAGACCGTACCGCTCGCGGACTCGGTCTGCATCACGCAGTAACCCTCGCCGGTATGGCGGAACGTGCTCCAGATCATGAGGAGGCGTCCGTCCTTCATGCGGTGGAGGTACGGGCCGTCCGTGACGCGGGACTTCGTGGCGGCGGCAGTCGCGTCGAAGAGGCGGCGCGGCGTCTCGGCGAGACCCGAGAAGTCTGGCTTGAGCGCCGCCACGCACATTCCGCCCGTCTTCACCTGCACCCACTCGTGGCAGAACACCATGTAGGGGCTGTCCCCATCCATGTAGAGCGTGCCGTCGAGCGCCATCATGTCCTCGGGCGTGGCGGGCTTGCCCGTGACGGGACGGAACGGTCCCGTGGGCGAGGCGGATTCGTAGATCCACGTGCCGCGCCGGCATTCGAGGCGCGACGCGTTCGGACCGCGCGCGCCTTCGCGGTCGGGGTAGAACGAAAGCGTGGCGAACATCAGGTAGCGGTTCCCCGCCTTGTACACCTCCGGCGCCCAGACGGTGCGGCAGTGGTCCTTCGGCGGCACGGACATCACGGGCTGCGGACGCGACCACAAGACGAGGTCCTTCGACGTGCGCACGCTCACGCCGCGCGCGTAGGGCCGGCCTTTGTAGGGGTCGGTCGTCTCGTATAGGTAGTAGGTCTTCGTGGCGTCGTCCGCGAGGATGAACGGGTCGCGGATGCGGAAGGCGTCGCGGTCGCGCAGAAGCGCGCCCCTCCCGGCTTTTGCCGCCTGCGCGCCGATGATGGCGCGGGCTTCGAGCGGGCGCGAGGTGCGCACGTAGGAGGCGCCGACGCCCACGGCGGCGAGCAGGTCGTCGGCATCGCCGGTCTCCCAGTCGTAGACGATCGTCTTGCCCGCGTCGTGAAGGGGAATCGCCTGCGCGTCCCCGAGCGGCTTCGCGGTGACGAAGGCGTTCGCCATCACGCGCTCGACCTTGTCGGTGGTCACGAACTCGCTCCACCTCGCGCGCACGAGCGCGGTTTCGGCGGCGTTTGCAAATGCGGATGCGGCGGCCAGCGCGACCGCGCACAGCCGTCTCATGACGTGAAATCTAAAGGCGGGCATGGTTCTCTCCTTCGGGTCAGGATGCCCGAATGATAAGCCATACCCACGCCGATGTCAACCCTGGCTAGAAGCCGATGGTGGCGGAGTGGTCGCCGTCCTTCTTGAGGGCGCACTCCTCCTTCAGGGCCGCGATGCGGTCCTCGTTGGTGACGGACTCCCCGAGGTAGTACTGCTCCTGGCGGACAGTGCGGAAGTCGCCGGGCGCGAGGTTGCGGAGCTGGCGCAGCTCCGCGAACTCCCCGCCGGCGAGCGTCGACTTGAACATGCGCTCGAAGAAGAGGCGCTTGCCCTCGTCCTCGAGGTAGCCGAACTCCAGCTTAAACGTGAAGCGGCGCATCACGGCCGCGTCCAGGTTCTTCGAGAAGTTCGTCGCGGCCACCATCACGCCGTCGAAGTTCTCCATCTGCTGGAGGAGCTCGTTCACCTGGGTGATCTCCCAGCTGTGGCTCGCCCCGGAGCGGTCCTGCAGGAGGCCGTCCACCTCGTCGAAGAAGAGGATGGCGTGCTCGGCCTCCGCCTGGCGGAACG
>CAMPAF010000378.1 GCA_946631535.1 uncultured Verrucomicrobiota bacterium | reverse complement strand
CGCGGAAGCCGGCGCAGTCGGGATCCTTGTCCGCGTTCATCAGCTTCGTGAACGCTATGGCGTGCGACGTGTCGCAGCCGATGATGCCCACGCGCGTCTCCGCGCATGCCGCGAGTCCTGCGGCAATCGCCGCCACCATGATGATCTTCTTCATTTCGTCTCCTTGTTGTTTTAGTTTGGTTTCAGAAATTTGTCGAGGAACCGGTAGCCTGCCTCCAGCGCGTCCGGCGGCGGACGGTGTCCGCTTGCATGGTCCAGGACGACGCATCGCTCCGGATCGCGGCAGGACGGCACCGCGTCCAGCACCGCGCGCGCCGATGCCGCGTTGTCGTACTTGCCGGCAATGAGCATGAACGGCTTGCCGCCTGCGTACGCGAGCAGGTCGGCATGCGTGCGCCCGGCAGCCTTCATCGCAGCGACGCGCGCAGCTCCCCAGTACCACGTGTCGTTCCAGTTCGTGCGGTCCCAGTCGATTCCCCAGTCGCTCGTCACTATCACCTTGACGCGCGGATCTAGGCATCCGGCGTAGAACGCCATCTTGCCGCCGAGCGAATGGCCGATGATGCCGATGCGCGCCGCGTCCACACGCGGATCGGTAGCCAGCAGGTCGATCACGAGCCGGGTGTCCGCCGTCAGCTTGCCGATGCCTGTCCAGCAAGGCCAGTCGCGAGCCAGCGCTTCGGCCGCCTTCGCCCATCGCCTGAAGTCGTCGCGCGGTTCGGCGGCACCAGGACGATACGTGAGGTGATAGGCGTCGGCCGTCGCCGCGACGAACCCGCGCCGAGCCAGGTCCGCAAGCATCGTCACGCCCTTGAACTTCGGGAGCTCCTCGCCCGTCACCGGGTCGAACCCGAGCATTGCCTCAGGGTAGTAGAACGGCACGGCCACAGCAGGCAACTTCCCCTTCCGCCCCTTCGGCACGGCGAGGAACACACGCTGCTCTGTGCCGGGGCCGTTCGCCTGCCGGTACGACTCGACCGTGAACTCCGGGAAATCCCACGTATGCACTCGCTCCGTCCTGCGCTCAAACATATACCCAGCTGGAACGGACAAATGCGCTTTCCACTCGGAAGAGAGCGCATCGGTCCGCACGTCTGCCACATTCACGAGATCGATTGCGCGGGCCCTGGGGTGAGCTGGCAAGGTAATCGCGTTGCCGCGTACGTCAAGTCCCGTGCAGCCCGTGACGGCGATTCCCCTCACGGAGCCGGAGATCGCGTTGCCCGTGATCGCGACGTTCCGATGGGAGTCCGCAGGCAGGGGCTTCCGCGCGCCGTTGTTGCCTGCCAGCAGCACGCCGCCGCCGTTGTCGCGGAACACGTTGCCCTTCACCGTCATGTTCTTGCTGCATCCGCCCTCCATCCACTCGTACTCCGGCGCGATCTGCACGGCCCAGCCTTCCACGCGCTCAATGAGGTTGCTCTCGATCACGCCGTCCGACGCCTTGATGAGCAGCCCGCGCGCGCGGTTGTGTCCCATCGTGCAGTTGCGGATGCGGAAGCCGTTGCCCATCCGGCGGTTGGAGATGATCACCGAGCCGGGCGGCAGGACGCGGTCCGCGTCCAGTTCCACCTCGAACGCCCGCTGCACGCCAGCCGCGATTCCCGGCCAGAGGTTGTAGCTCTCGAACATCTTCCGCTCCGCGGCGGTCGTCGCGCCCGCCGGCTTGACGGAGACGACCTTCGCGTCCGGCAGGCAAATGCCATCGTATGTCATGAGCTGGCACGTGTCGCCCGGATCGATCCGGAGCGTGCCGCCGTAGGGCGCGATGCGGAGCGTGCGCCCCTTCTGCTCCGTGACGAACGCGTAGAACCCGCTGATGTTCACGCAATCGTCGCAATGGTACTGGAACGTGCAGCGGTCGAGCGTCGGCCCCACGTACGAGCAGCGCGAGTTGAACGCGTCGTGGTTGCCGCTCCGCAGACGCTTCAGCGCGCGCGGAAAGAGGTCGGTCTCCGGCGGACGCCGCAAGAGCGAACACCCGAGATAGCGGTTGCCGTCGGCCGACGACTCCGCGAAGCCGCAGCCGTGCGGCGTGGCGTAGACTGTCACGTTCTCGAACGTGCATCCCGCGCAGGTTCCCGCCGTGACCGCGCCCCGGCGCGAGGGACGCATCGTCTCCCTGATGCTCCACACCGCGATGTCGCCCACGTCCCCCTTCCTGTTCTGCCCGCCCGTGATGCGGTAGGTGTCCGTGCCCGTACGCGTGATCGCGATGTTGTCGCGGAAGCGCATCGGGTTCTTCAGCTCGAGCGTCTTCGCGTCGTACGCCTGCACGGGCCAGATGTCATCCGCGGACAGCGCGTGCGGTGCCGGACACGGATAGCCCGGAATCACGCGCACGTCCCAGTTCCCGTCCTTGTCCACCTTCTCGATGATCGCCTGCGTGAACGGCAGGTCGGCGTAGTCCACCGATACGTTCCGCACCGTCACGTTCGTGCAGGCGTGAAGCGCGAGCATCGTGGTCTTCACCGTTCCCACCAGCTCGCTGCCCGCGAAGTCGATCGTGACGCCGGAGAGTCCCGTCAGCTCCAGATAGCTCGTCGCTCCCGCCGACGGGGTCAGCCAATAGCGCGCCTTCGGAATCGTGATCGCCGTGCGCCCAGCGGCGATCTCCGCACGGATGTGTCCGATCGGGTCGAGACGCGCAACTGGGACAACGGGCGTCTCGCCCGTTGAAACTTGGACGGACACGTTTCTGTAGGCCTCGCGGGGGATGCGCTTGCGATGCGCCGCCGTGCCGCCGATGTGGGGCTTGCAGCCAATGAACACGTTGTTCGTGATCGTCACGTCCTCGGAAAGACCGCCCTCGAGCCATTCGTACTCCGGCCCCAGGTAGATGCCGCAGCTTTCGGGGCGGTCGAACACGTTGTCCGCGATCGTGCCGTTCGACGCGCGCATCCGCACGCAGAACGCCCGGTTGCGTCCGAAGTGGCAGCCGCGGATTTCGAAGCCGTTGCCCTGCGCGCGGTCCGAAATCACCGCGTCGCCCCGCTTGAGCGCGGAGGCGTCGTCCACCATCACGCGGATCGCCGTACGGCAGAGCTTGTCGAGTCCGCGCCAGAGCCCGATCGTCGTCATGTAAGCGCGCTCCTCGGCCGTCATCGCCTCGCGTGCGCCGACGGCCTTCACGGTCATCTGCGGGAGCGTCTTGCCGTCCGCGGACATCGCCTGCGCCATGCCGCCCGCGTGGAAGACCG
>CAMPAF010000377.1 GCA_946631535.1 uncultured Verrucomicrobiota bacterium | reverse complement strand
GGCAACACGAACGGCTGCGGCTGCGTGAAGTTCAACCAGAACCAGGACGTCTCGAACCTGTCGCTCGCGTTCGCGGACGTCGAGAAGATGGACTCGCACGCGCGGAGCAACCACTACAAGATCGTCGATGCGCCCAACGGCATCACGGGCACGTTCGGCCTTGCGGCGGACTGGCCTATGAACTGGTCGGTGAAGTACGCCTCCGATCGCAAGAGCGTGTACGTGTACCACCAGAACGGTACGCAGCTCATTTTCCGGTAGGGGACAGAAAAGAAAGGTGGATCAATAATCATGGGAGTCGTCAAATGGTATCAGGCGCATGCCAGGGTGCTTGTTCCGACGGTTTGCGCCGTCATGAGCATTGTGACGTTCGCCGTTTGCGCGGAGGATACGAAATCGGCGCCGATAGGCGTATTCGATTCGGGGCTGGGTGGCCTCACCGTCCTGGAACGCCTGCTGGACGTGGACCAGGCAGACAACGCCACCGGCCTCTACGGGCCCGACGGCGTGCCTGACCTGGCGCGGGAATCGTTCGTCTACCTAGGCGACCAGGCGAACATGCCGTACGGAGACTATTCGGCGGAAGGCAAGAGCGACTACCTGCGCGAGCTAATCCTCAAGGACGCCAAGTTCCTGCTTGCCACCAACTTCTACCGGTCGGCCGAGGAACGCGTGCCTGGCGGACGCAAGCGGCGCGTGAAGATCATCGTCATCGCCTGCAACACCGCGACGGCATGGGGACTCGCCGACGTGAGGCGGTACCTCGAGTCCATCGGCGACGGCACCAAGGTCGTTGGCGTGATCGAGGCCGGCGTCCGCGCCGCGCTCGACCAGATCGTCGGCACGTCCGCAAGCGGCGCGCGGAAGGGGATGACTCCGTTTGCCGTCGGCGTGATGGCCACGCCCGGCACGATAGCCTCTGGCGCCTACGCCCGCACCATCCGCGCGGAGCTTGCCGCGCGCGGCGTCGCGGCGGATGTGCCGGTGCTCGATCAGGGTTGCGCAGGGCTGGCCGACGCCGTGGAGGCGGGTTCGCCCGACGCCGACGCCATCGCCAGCTCGAATCTCGTAGCGCTAGTGGAGCGGCATCGCGATTCCGGCTCAAAGGTCCCGATAAGGGCCATCATCCTCGGCTGCACGCACTACCCGTTCGTCCTGAACGCGCTGAACCGCACCTTGGCGGAACTGCGCGCGAAGGGCGCGCCCCTCTCGGACGATTTCCGCTTCGTGGACCCGGCGTACTACACGGCGGCGGAATGCCATCGGATACTGCGCGAGTCGGGGCGGCTCTCGGCGACGGCGCAGCGCGAGACGTCGATGGCGTTCCTCTCTGTGGCCAACCCCGAGCTGCCGGCGGAATGCCTCACTGCGGACGGGCAGCTGACGCGCGCGTTCAAGTACGGCCGCTCCGTGGGGGCGGACGCCGTGACGACCAAGCCCGTGCCGTTCACGCGAGCGCGCTTCGGCGATGCGGTGTTCGCGAACATCGGGCGGCTTTTGCCTCGCACTGCCGCGCTGCTCTCCAGGTAACCATCGTCTTCAAGAGGAAAGGACAAGAAGAGAATGAACAAATACGCAAACGTGTTCGTGCTGGCGATGGCATCGGCTTGCGCGGCCCCTGCGGCGCAGAACGCGCTGCCCGACCTGAGGGACATCCGCCTCGACGGCTACGTCGGCACGCGCATGCTTCAAGCCGGCCTGTCCGGTCGCCCAGGGCGCGTCGCGCTAGCGGTCAGAGCGCCAGGCGGAGGGTGGATTCGCGCGCGGGGCCGATGGAGAGGATTCCGAGCTTCGCGCCCGAGAGCTCCACTAGACGGTCCACGTAGGCCTTCGCCTTCGGCGGAAGATCCTCGATGCGGGTGATGTTGGACGTCTCGCACAGCCAGCCGTCCATCTCCTCGTAGATCGGCTTCACGCGGGCGAGCTCGCGGGCGGTGGACGGCATCGTGTCGATGCGCTTCCCGTCCAGCTCGTAGGCGACGCAGATCTTGATCTTGGGGAGGGTGTCCAGCACGTCGAGCTTTGTGAGCGCCCAGAAGTCGACGCCGTTCACCTGCTGCGAGTAGCGGGCGATGACCGCGTCGTACCAGCCGGTGCGGCGCGGGCGCTTCGTGACGGCGCCGAACTCGTGTCCGCGCTCGGCCATCGTCTTGCCGTCCGGATCCTGCATGTCGACGGCGTTGTAGAGTTCGGTGGGGAAGGGGCCTTCGCCCACGCGGGTGGTGTAGGCCTTGACCACGCCCACGACGCAGCCGATGTCGCGCGGGGAGAGTCCGGAGCCGATGCACGCGCCGCCGGCCGTGGGGTTGGAGGAAGTGACGAAGGGGTAGGTTCCGAAGTCGATGTCGAGCATCGTGCCTTGCGCGCCCTCGAGGAGGATGGACTTGCCGGCGGCCTTGGCGTCGTGGAGGTATGCGACCGTGTCGCGGACGTACGGCGCGAGGCGCTCCTTGGCGGCGGCGTACGTGGCGACGATCTCGTCGGCGTCGAGCTGCCCGCCCTTGACCGTGCAGCCGGGGATGACGAGATCCTCGTCCTTGGCGTGCAGCTCGCGCAAGCGCTCGTTCGTCTCTACGACCTGTTCGCGGACGCGGTTGAGGAAGTCGTCCTGGAGCATGTCGCCGCAGCGGAGTCCCGAGCGGCCGACCTTGGCGGCATAGGCGGGGCCGATGCCGCGGCCCGTGGTGCCGATCTTCTTGCCGACGGGGCGCGCGGCCTCCTCGGCCTTGTCGAGCGCGCGGTGGTAGAGCATCACCATCTGGGTGCGGGTGGAGATGAAGAGGCGGCCCTTGGGCTCGACGCCGGACGCGCGGAGCTCCTCGATCTCGCCGATCAGGTCGAGCGGGTTCATGACCACGCCGTTGCCGATGACGCACGTCTTCGCCGGATGGAGGATGCCGCTAGGCACGAGCCGCAGCACTCGCTTCTTCCCTTCGGCGATCACGGTGTGGCCCGCGTTCGACCCGCCCTGGTAGCGGACGACGATGTCGGCCTTGTCGGTCAGCACGTCTATGATCTTCCCCTTGCCCTCGTCGCCCCACTGCGACCCGATAAGAATCGTATTCATCTAGCCTGTACTCCTTGACGCCCGTAATTATACCATATATCCGCCGTTCGCGCCCGTCCCGAATTTTCCGGGGAGTTCACCCAGGGCTGACGCACTAAAAAATCCGACGTTCCCCCCTCGTTGGATTTCTCTTGG
>CAMPAF010000376.1 GCA_946631535.1 uncultured Verrucomicrobiota bacterium | reverse complement strand
TGGGCGGACGCGGCATGGAGGTGATCTACGACGAGATCATGCTCCGCGAGTACATCGCGAAGGCCGTGGGCGTGACGCCGGACCGTCCGCTCTACCTCGACCGCTTCCTCCACCACGCGCTCGAGTGCGAGGCGGACGCGCTGTCGGACGGGCAGGACGTGTTCATCCCGGCGATCATGGAGCACGTGGAGCTCGCGGGCGTCCATTCGGGCGACTCCGCCTGCGTGCTGCCGCCGGTCTCCATCAGCGAGGAGAACAAGGCGACGATCCTCGACTACACGCGCCGCATCGCGAGCGAGCTGAAGGTCGTGGGCCTCATGAACATGCAGTTCGCGATCGAGGACGGCAAGGTGTACGTGATCGAGGCGAACCCGCGCGCGTCGCGCACGGTCCCGCTCGTCTCGAAGGTGGCGGGCACGCAGATGGCGCGCATCGCGACGCGCCTCATGCTCGGCGAGAGCGTGAAGTCGCTCGGCCTCGACAAGAAGAAGATCATCCCGTACCACGGCGTGAAGGAGGCCGTGCTGCCGTTCGAGAAGTTCCCGGAGGTGGATCCCGTGCTCGGGCCGGAGATGCGCTCGACGGGCGAGGTGCTGGGCCTTGCGGACACGTTCGGCCTCGCGTACTACAAGAGCCAGGAGGCGGCGGGCCTGCCGCTCCCGATCCAGCCGGGTCGGATGCTCGTCTCGCTCAGCGAGAAGCCGGAGGACGCCGCCGTGGCCGCGAAGAACTTCGCCGACCTCGGCTTCGAGATTGTCGGCACGGAAGGGACGGTCAAGTTCCTGTGGGAGAAGGGCGTACCCGCCAAGATGGTCGCGAAGATCGGCCAGGGGCGCCCGGACGTCCTCGACCTCATCAAGAACCGCGAGGTGACGCTGATCCTCAACACGCCGTCGAACCGGCGCGACGCGCGTGCGGACGACAACTCGATCCGCCGCGCGGCGATCAAGTACCGCGTGCCGTACCTCACCACCATCGCGGCCGCGCTTGCGGCGAGCGAGGGCATCAAGGCCGCCCGCGAGGGCAAGGGCGAGGTGCGCTCGCTCCAGAGCTACCACGCCGCCATCACGATGGAGTAGCCTGCCGTGCAAGCGTTCCTCAGGTGGATAAAGCGTCTGCTGTTGCTGGCCATCCTGGCCGGCATCGGCTACGGGGGATACGTCTACTACGCCTCGAGAAACCAGGAGGCGGCAGTGGTGCGCTACCGCACCGCGCCGGTAGTGAAGATGGACATCTTCCGCACGGTCGAGGCCACGGGCACGGTGCAGCCTATCAAGAAGGTGGAGGTCGGCGCGCAGGTGAACGGCAAGATCATCAAGCTGTTCGTCGACTACAACTCCACCGTAACGAACGGGCAGGTTGTCGCGCTCATCGACCCGCAGGTGTACGAGGCCAACTACAAGAGCGCGCTCGGCGAGCTCCACGCCAACCAGGCTAACGTGAAGAAGTGCGAGGCGCAGCTGGCGCTGGCAGAAAAGACGCTCGTTCGCAAGAAGAAGCTGGTGGACCGCGAGATGGTGCCCGTGGCCGACTACGACGCCGCGCTCGAGGCGCGCGACACGGCCATCGCGTCACTCGCCGCCGCGAAGGCCAGCGTCGAGAAGAGCGAGGCGTCCGTGAGCCAGTCGAAGGCGAACCTCAACTACTGCACGATCGTCTCGCCGGTGAACGGCGTCGTGATCGACAGGTCGGTGGACGAGGGGCAGACCGTCGTGTCGTCGATGAACGCCGTACCGCTCCTCAACATCGCCACGGACCTGAAGCGCATCCAGGTGGAGGCCACGGTGCCGGAGGCGGACATCGGCAGCGTGCAGGACGGGCAGACGGTGTCGTTCACCGTGGATTCGCATCCGGGCGTGAAGTTCAAGGGCGTAGTGACGCAGGTGCGCATGGCGTCCACCACCACGTCTAGCGTTGTGACGTATCCTGTGATCATCGAGGCCGACAACCCTGGCGGCAAGCTCTTTCCAGGCATGACGGCGAACATCTCGGTCCATATCGCCGAGGCGAAGGGCGTAGTGGCAGTGACGTCGGCGGCGTTCCGCTACCATCCGCCGGGCGAGGTTCGCCCAGCCGGTGCCGCCGAGAAGGCGCTGTACATGATGGAGTCTAACGCGCCGCCGCGCAAGGTGGCTGTCAAGACGGGCCTCACGGACGGTTCCTTCACGGAAATCAAGGAGCCCGCCGACATCGTCGGACAGGAGGTCGTGCTTGGCGTCATGCCTCAGCAGTTGGCCGGACCGGGAGCTTCCGGCCCATCCAATCCGTTCATGCCAAAACGTCTTGGCGGCTCACGGAACAAGGGCGGACCTCCTCCACCCCGCTAAGATTTGGTATAATACCCGCCGCTATGTCAGAGATTCGCGTTCGTTTTGCCCCGTCACCGACGGGGAAGGTACATATCGGCAACATCCGCGCGGCCATCTACAACTGGCTCTATGCGCGCCACACGGGCGGCAAGTTCCTGCTGCGCGTGGAGGACACCGACCTTGAGAGGTCCACTCCAGAAGCCATACAGACCCTGCTCGACTGCATGGAATGGCTGGGACTGGACTACGACGAGCCTACTTTCTACCAGACGAAGAACGTCTCGCGCCACCTGGCGTGCGTGGAGAAGCTGATCGCCGACGGCCGAGCGTACAAGATGGAGAAGACCTCCCGCGACGGCAAGACGGGCGAGGTGGTGATGTTCCGCATGCCCAAGGAAGGTACTCTCGCGTTCGACGACATCGTCAAGGGACACATGGAGAAGAAGGCCGAGGACGTGCCGGACTTCGCTATCGTGCGATCCGACGGTTCGCCGATCTTCCACCTCGCCAACGTGGTGGACGATATCGACCAGCGCGTGACGCACGTCATCCGCGGCGACGACCACGTGGAGAACACGTTCAAGCACATCGAGCTGTTCAAGGCGCTCGGCGCCGAGCCGCCGCGCTACGGGCACCTCTCCATGATCGTCAACGCGCAGGGCAAGCCCTACTCCAAGCGCGACGGCGCGGCGTTCGTGGGCGAGTTCCGCGAGAACGGCTACCTGCCGGAGGCGCTCTTCAACTACCTGCTCCTCCTCGGCTGGAACCCTGGTGACGAGCGCGAGGTCCTCACGCGGCAGGAGATGGTGGAGCTGTTCGACATAGAGAAGGTCCACGTTACGGCGGCGAAGTTCGACATCAAGAAGCTCCAGTGGATGAACGGCGAGTACATCC
>CAMPAF010000375.1 GCA_946631535.1 uncultured Verrucomicrobiota bacterium | reverse complement strand
ATGAGCGCGCGGTCCGCCGCGTTGAACGGCTCGCGCGGCCCCGCCAGCGCGTCGCCGCAGATTCCCATGAGCGAGAGGGCGCACTTCACGCCCTTCACGAAGCTGGAGTTGTGGTGCCCCACGCCGTAGAGGAGGGACGCAACGTGCATCACGCGCGCCTGGAGGGCGCGGACGCGATCCACGTCCTTGGCCACCGCCGCCTCGTAGAGGTCGACGAAGAGGCGAGGAAAGATGTTCGCGCCGCCCGGCACGCCGCCCGAGGCGCCCATGAGGACCACCTCGCCCATCGCCTCCTCCGGCCCCATCAGGATCGCGAAGTCCGGCCGGTCCCGCAGCGCGTAGCGGCACGCGTTGAAGTAGCCGATGTTGCCGCTTGAGTCCTTCAGCCCGGCGATGTTCGCATGGCGCGCGAGCTCCACGACGGTCGGCACGGAGATCGACACCTTCACCTGCGAGGGCATATTGTAGAGGAAAAGCGGCAGGGGCAGGTTGTCCGCCAGGCGTGCGTAGTACTCCACCAGCTCCGGCTGTCCGGGCGCGAAGTAGTAGGGCGGAGCGGCCACGACGGCGGCGGCACCAGACGCGGCAGCCGTCTCCGCCAGGCGCAACGACTCGTCGAACATCGTGTCCGTCACGCCCACCAGGACGGGCACGCGGCCCGCCACCTGCGCGCAGACGCGCCGCACCAGCTCGTGGCGCACGACGTACGGCAGGTCCGGCGCTTCCCCCGTGGTGCCCAGCAGGAAGAGCCCGTGCACGCCGCCCGCGAGGATGTGCTCCACGAGGCGCGCCGTGCCGTCGGCGTCGAGATGTTCTGGATCGGCAAGCGGCGTCACCATCGGCGGCACCACGCCCCTCAGCGGTCTTTCAAGTCGGCTTTCCAATTCCTTGTCTCCTGATGCGGTCGTTATTCTAATACATCCCGGACATGATTGCATTCAAAACCGTCTTGCGGACGATCTCAAAGATTTCGTTTTCGTTCACGGGACGTTTTCACAATCTCAGCGTCCCTCGCGTATGGTATACTTGTGACATGGAAATTCTGGGCAGAGACTTCGGATTCCCGCTAGTCGCCAAGCTGGCCATCCTCCGGCACCATGAGACATACCACATTCCGTGGCATCGGCACGACACGCCGGAACTCCAGTACGTGCTGGGCGGCGCGCTGACGTACGAGTTCAGGCGCGGCGCCCCCAAGACGTTGACGGGAGGATGCCTCTTCGTGGTCCCCGCAGGCGTGGAACACCGCGCCGTGGACGACGCCGGCGCACCTTCCACCCGCCTCGGCCTCCTGTTCAACCCGCCCACGCCTTCACGCGCCGCCCATACGCCATTCAAGCACGCGGAGCTGGCGGATGCGTTCGCGACCTTCTCCGCCCACGCCCGCGTACCGCAAAGGTGGACGCCCGAAGGCGGACGCGCGGCACGCAGCATATTCTGCACACTTGAATCGACCTCTTCGCTCGCGCCATCCGCCTGCCTCCACCTGCGCCATCTCGTCAACGCCATCCTCATCGAAACCGTCGCGGCGTTCCGCCGGCCGCCGGCGCTCCCGGAGGGCGACGTGATCAAGCAGGTGATGGACTGGATCCGCAGCCATTGCGCCGAACCGCTCCGCATCTCCGACCTCGTCCGCATCTCCGGCTACAGCCGCACGCGGCTCTTCGCGCTCTTTGCCGCGGAGGCGGGGCTGTCGCCGAACGACTTCCTCCTGCGCTGCCGCATCGAGCGGGCGAAGGAACTCTTGCGCGCCAACGCTGCTCCGCTCACGCAGGTCGCGCTCGACTGCGGCTTTTCGTCCTCGAGCTACTTCTCCACCGTATTCCGCAAGTACGTCGGCTGCTCGCCGCGCAACTGGCGCGCGATCTCGTAACGCATAAATCCGCCACCGCCTTCATGGCAATCCGCCAAACCGTGATTTTCACATCGTCTCTTCGGCGATCTGCTCCGCGCGGATGAGCTCCGTGCCCTTGAACTGGTACACGATCTGGTGCAGGGTGGTGCCGCGCGCGAGGGACGGCACAAACGGATCGGCACGGTAGGCAGCGAGCTGCTTGAGCGCCTCGTCGTACTTTCCGGCAAGTTCAGCCTCGGAGGCATCCTTCGCGGAGAACTTCAGTTCGATGAGGTAGCTGTGCTGGACGTCGCCATAGTGGCAACGCTCGGGGAAAAGCGCGAAATCGCAGAAGCCGCGCGACAGCTCCATCTCCGGACGGGCGAGGTAGAAGTTGAGATGTCCGAACTCGCACTGCATGTAGCCCTGGATGCGTATCTCGCCCTGGATGCCGCCGCGGACGGGCGTGGTGTCGGCGTAGTCCTCGGCGAGGCGACGCAGGAACGGCTCCCACGCGCCATCATAGGCGAAGCGGGCGGCAAGCTTGCGAAGTCCGTCCCAGTCCGGCTGGCGTTCGCGGAGGTAGGCCGTGCGCAGATAACCGAAGAGCTGGTGCTGCACGCACAGGTTCGGGACCTTGAACACGGTCTGCCCCCTCTCGCGCCCGGCCATGGAGAGGATGCCGTAGTAGTGGAAAAGCGAGCGGAAGTTCGCTACGTCGGAGATCTTGTCGGCGGGAAACGACTCCACGAGGTCGAACGCGATCTGCCCCGTGGAGGCGATCTCCTCGGTGACGGGCAGCACGCCCTCGCCGCCGCCGGCCAGGCGGCGCTGGATGTCTGCGATCGTCTGGAGCTTGTCGTAGTCCGTCTTGATGTTAACGTCCACCATGTTCTCCGGCGCTACGCCCGTTTTGACGAGAGCGGAGAGGTGGTAAAGCACCATGTCGCTGTTGAACACACACTCCTTGCCGACCTTTGACTTTGAGAAGCAGTAGCCATCGTACCAGGGCTTTATGGACTTCACCCAGTCGGCAGGCTCGCCGGACCGGTAGCGCCCCGTCCCCTTGAAGTCCGTGTAGAGCTTCAGCACGTCTTCCTCGGAGAAACCCAGCATCGCGTTGAAGTCCGGGTCCTGAGAGATGTTCAACGCGATGTTGAACCCGCTCGTGAGGTCGTCCATCGTCACGGGCGAGACGCCCGTCATGAAGATGCGGTCGAAGCTCGCCTTGAACGCCTTGAACCACTCGCGGTAGAATCCCTGACCGTGCGTGATATCGCGATAGTCCGAAGAAGCTTCCGCGCGCAGCATCGCGTTCGTAAAGTTGTCGTACTCGTCGAGCATCAGGTAGAGGGGGTAGCCTTTCTGCTTCGCGT
>CAMPAF010000374.1 GCA_946631535.1 uncultured Verrucomicrobiota bacterium | reverse complement strand
CCGCCGCCGAGACGGCGGCTCCCCATGCGGACGCGCAGGAGCGCGTCCCTCCCGTATCGCCGGACGCGCAGGAGCGCGTCCCTTCCGTATCGCCGGACGCGCAGCAGCGCGTCCCTCCCGGCTTGTTTGCGCTGCTGCGGCAGCCGAAGTGCGCGGGGTTCTTCGTGGCGCGGCTTCTCACGGACCCGATCGTCTACTTCTTCACCTTCTGGCTCTTCAGCTACCTGAAGGAGGAACGCCACTTCACGCTTGCGATGATCGGCGCGGTGGGATGGATTCCGTTCCTGGCGTCCGACGTCGGCGGACCTGGTGGCGGTGCGCTCTCCGACTGGCTCGTGCGGCACGGATGGCAGCCCCGTCGCGCGCGATTGGCGCTCATGCTGTTCGCGGCATGCGTGATGCCGGTCTCGATCCTGGCCGTCCTCACGCCGGACGCCTGGCTCTCCATCGCCTGCATTGCGCTCATCCTCGGCTCGCAGAGCTGCTGGATGGCGAACCAGCTTACGCTCATCTCCGAGAGCGTGCCGCGCTCGTACGTCGCCTCGCTGCTCGCGCTCTCCGCGCTCGGCGGGTCGCTTGGCGGCATCGCGGCGAACCTGCTCGCTGGTCGCGCCATACACGCCGCTGGGTACGTGCCTGTGTTCTGCGCGCTCGGCTTCTGTCACCTCACCGCCTTTGCGGTGCTGCTTATCACTGGAAAGAAAGGAGTCTCGCATGAATAAAACCTTTGCCATTTGCTGCATGATCGCCTGTGGGCAGGCTTGTCTGGCGTACGGGGAAGAGAAGGGCGTATCAACGGGCGTTCGCGATATCTCCGGCGATCGGGCGCGGCATGTGGTGATCGCGCAAGGGACGCCCGAGACCTACAACGGCCACGCGACGCTGGCGCGCACAAAGAGCGGCAAGCTGATCACCGTGTGGACCATCGGCCATGGCGGTCCGTGCGGTCCTGCGGCGGAATCGCTCGACGGCGGCAAGACGTGGACGCGCATCGACGAGCGTTTCCCCGCCGAGTGGAAGATGACGAAGAACTGCCCCGCAATCTTCGCGCTGGAGGGAAATGACGGCAAGGAACGCCTCTTCGTGTTTGCGGTGGGGCGGATGGACAATGTCAACAACCGTGGCGTCGAGATGCGCCACTGCGTGAGCGAGGACGACGGCCTCACCTGGCGGATGCTGCCGAACGCGATCCCCGTCACGTGCGTGATGCCGCTCACTACGGTGATCCGATGTGCCGACGGCTCGTATCTCGGCATGTACAACGACCGCTGGCCGGAACGGAAGAAGATGTGGAACCGCGTGTTCCAGATCCGCTCGACGGACGGCGGCTTCACGTGGTCTGCGCCGGGCGAACTGGTGGCGGAGTCCGAGAAGATGAACCTCTGCGAGCCGTTCCTGCTGCGGTCGGACGACGGGAAGGAGCTGTGCGCGATCCTCCGCGACAACTGCCGCGGCGCGCTCTCGAAAATGGTGTTCAGCCGCGACGAGGGGAAGACGTGGACCGCGCCCGTTGACACCGCGCCCGCGCTCTCAGGCCACCGCCACGCGGGGGTGAAGGATTCGGCGGGACGCTGGACAATCGTCTTTCGCGACTTCGAGCCGAAGTCGCCGTTCGGGCACAACTACTGCGCGTGGCGCGGCACATACGCGGACATCGTGGCGCGCCGTCCGGGCGAGAAGATCAAGTTGCTGGACAACTGCTCGAAGCGGAAGGCCGACTGCGGATACGGCGCGTGCGTGCTGACGCCGGACGACATCGTGTTCGCGCTTACCTACATCCAGTACAACCCCGATCCGGAAAAGCACTCCATCGTCGGCGTCTGGTTGCCGAAGTGACGTTAGGCGCGGATGGGCTTGAGGGGAATCTCGCGGGTGAAGAGGCGCTGGGGCAGGTGGCTGAAGGTCACTGTGCCGTCCGGCGCCTCGACGGCGGCGGCGCGCGAGTAGACGTTGAAGACGGCCTTGTCGGGATGCATCTCGACGATCGCCCACGACGCCTTGGCCCCGGTGACGGTGCCGCAGTTGATGTCCGTCATGCTGCCGACCTTGGCCGTTGGATACCTGCCGTTGTGCTCGTGTCCGTTGATGTATAGATCGCAGCCGTACTTCTCGGCGAGCGCGAGGATCCGCTTGCGGTTGTCGTTGAACTTGTTCTCCTTGCAGGCGTCGATGATGGGGCAGACGAAATCCTTCCCCTTTGGGGCGATGGCCCAGTGGGAGACTAGCACGATGTGGCGGATCGCCGGATTGGCGGCCGCTGACGCCATCTCCTTCTCGATGAAGGCGACGGCTTCGTCGGAGACGCGGGCGGTTGAGCGGTACTCGCCCTTGGGGGCGGGCAGCCCCACGTAGGAGGCGAAGAAGGTGATGAAGTGGGTGTCGCCGCACGTGAAGGCGCATTCGCGGTAGAAGTCCTCGACGGCGGTGTCGTGGTTGCCCTGGATGGCGATCACGCGCGAGTCGAGCTTCACGAAGGGGATGGGCGCTTTCACATAGCCTTTGGGGATGTTGCCGGAGCAGATGAACGTCTCGGGCGCGTGGAAGTCGAGATCCGAGATGTCTGTGCCCTTCGAGTTGCGGTAGAGGTCGAGGGATTCGAGGGTGCGGTAGTAGTTGACGCGCTCGGCCTCCAGGAACTGCCTGTGGCTCATGTAGCCGGTGTTGAGCTGGTCGCCGCCGAAGAGGGCGAACTGGATGTCGCGGCAGTAGGGGTCCGCGTTGATGAACTCGTAGGTCTTCACGAGCGCGGCGTGGTTGCCGGGCTTCCACATGGCGTAGGAAGGCGTGCCCTTGTCGGCCCCGAAGTCCTGGATGAAGTTGCTCTCGACGTGGTGGTCCGTCATGAAGAGGAACTTGGTCGGTCGCGCGGGACGCGCGACCCTGCCCAGGTCGGCAGTTCGGGAGACGCAACCTGGAAGAAATGCTGCAGAGCCGGCGGCGAGCGCGCCGGCGACGAATTCCCGTCTTGTCGTATGTTTCATTGTCGAATCCTTTCGTGCCGGGGGGAATTATAGCAAAATCCCCGATTTTGGAGTTGGCAATCTGGGGCTGGGGAGAGTATAATACACGCCTTAAATTGCGGCGGAGTGCCGTCGCGAGAGAAAAGGAGCACCAATGATGGCGAAGAGATTTGTTGTGGCGATAGCCGTAGCGGCAGTGACGCTGGCGGCGTGCGCGCGTTCGATCACGGGCGCGAGCTTCACGCAGGAAGGCGCGGAGACGACGGTC
>CAMPAF010000373.1 GCA_946631535.1 uncultured Verrucomicrobiota bacterium | reverse complement strand
AGTTGGTCGTGCCAGTGAACTGGCCCACGAGCGTGAAGCCGCACACGGGCGCGGCGGCCGCCATTCCCAAGATACACAATACGATTGCTTTTTTCATGCTGCTCCTTTTGCCTTTCTTTCAGAGGCAGTACGCATTATACACCAAGGGCACGCACCAATAGGCAAAATCGCGAAAAAAAGTTACGCCAAGAATGCGAACAGGAGAGATTTGCGACGCCGTGGGGGCGCTGTGGTATAATGGAGGGGCCATGGACAAAAAGCCACCAAAGTGTTTTCTCGATGCGTTCCTGCGCCTCCGTCCCGGCGCGTTCGCATCCAACGTCGATCTGCTGCTGAAGCTTGCGCGCATGTCCGCTAGGGCAGGGCACAAGCAGCTCGTGCTCCCATCGGACGCTGTGCAGGGCGGCGACTGCGGGTCGCTCGCCGCGCATCCGGCCTTCGTCAAGGCGTACGCGAAGGCCGAGGCACGTTTCCTGGACGGACTCGCGAAGATCAAAAACCTGCCGAAGATCGTGTGGGTCGAGGGGAAGCGGACTCCAGACGATTACGTCGACGACTTTTCCTGCTCGATCGTAGAGACGCTCATCACGGAAGCGGGGTCCGATCCGCGCTTCCCGTTCGGTGGACGGCCGGAAGAGGTGTTTCCCAGGCAGGTGTGCGGCCTAGCGCGGCGGCTCGCGGCGATCGGCTGCAAGGATGCGGTGATAGGCCTTTCGGGCGGGCTGGACAGCGCGCTCGCGCTCCTCGTTACGTTGGCGGCGTTCAAGCTGCTGGAACTGGACCCGAAGGGCATGCACGTCTACACGATGCCTGGCTTCGGCACGACGAAGAGGACGCGTGGGAACGCCGACATGCTGGCGGAGGGCCTCGGCCTCAAGCTGGAGACGATCGACATCACGCCTGCCTGCCGTCAGCACTTCAAGGACATTCGCCAGCCCGCATCGCGGCACGACGTCACCTTCGAGAACGCTCAGGCGCGCGAACGCACGCAGATACTGATGGACAAGGCGAACCAGTTTGGCGGCATCGTCGTGGGCACGGGCGACATGAGCGAGATCGCGCTCGGCTGGTGCACGTATAATGGCGACCACATGAGCATGTTCGGCGTTAATGCCGGCGTGCCGAAGACAGTGGTACGCGAGGTTTGCCGCTGGTGGGCAGAAAACAATCCGGGGATGGCTGCGGACGCGTTGCTGGACATCCTGGAGACGCCTGTGAGCCCTGAGCTGCTGCCGGCAAAGCGGGGGAAGATCGCGCAGAAGACGGAAGACAAGGTGGGGCCATACGAGCTGCACGACTTCTTCCTGTGGCATTTCGTGGAAGAGGGCAAGGACCGCGGGCAGATCCTGGCCGCCGCCAAGAAGGCGTTCAAGAGACAGTACGACGCGAAGGCGATAGCCGGCTGGCTGGACGTGTTCTTCCGCCGGTTCTTCTCGCAGGCCTTCAAGCGCAACTGCGCGCCAGACGGCGTGCAGGTGTTCTCCGTATATCTCTCGCCGTCCGCTTGGCACGTGCCGAGCGACATGTCTGGCGCAGCCTTTCGCTGATGCTGGGCTTGCATCGCATGCGCCGTTGTGGTATTCTTGCGCGGACGCCTTGCATTAGAACAATTAACTGAAGAGGAGGTCTTGTCGATGAAGAAGATGATAGTGCCTTGCGTGATTGTCATGGCAACCATCGCCCACGGCGGATTCTGGGATGCTCTCAATAAGGTGCAGAGGACGGTGGATACGGTGAATGCCATAGGTGACGCCATCAACGGCAGACCGGCCACCCAGCCTGCGCAACCCGCTCAGCCCGTCGTGCAGCAGCCCGCCCAGCCGGCCGTTCAGCAAACGACTCAGACCACGCCTAACTCGTCCACAGTCCCGGCGGCGCAAAGCCAACCGGCGCAAGCCTCTGCGCCGGCTGTCGATTCTGCGGCTTTGGCCGCGTTTGCGGCGCAGCGCACGACAGCTACGGATACGGCAGTCCCGGAACTAAAGTGGGGGAACCTGTACGTCAAGAAGCCTGCCACGCCGGAGCAGGTGCAGGAGGCGAAGAAGGCCTATCTCGAGAAGGAGGACTCCTTGGCTGGCGCGACGATCCGCTTCGAGAACGTAGACGACGCGACGGTGGCCGCCACGCTGGCAGTATTCCACGAGGCGTCAAACGTGGACGTGAGCAAGTCGAAGCTGACGACGCTTGCGCCGTTTGGCCTGCTGGTAAACGCCCAGAAGCTTTCGCTGAACAAGGTGGAGTGCAAAGATACGAAGCCGCTCGCCAGCCTCATGAAGGTCCGTACGCTTTCGCTCCGCTATTGCACCGTATCGGACTTCTCCGGGCTCGCCGGCCTTCAGGAGCTGGAAGATCTCGACCTTTACGGTGCGAGCGTGACAGGCACTCTTGCGCCGCTAGCGACCTGCCCGAAGCTCAGGAAGGTGGACTTTTACGCGATGAAGGGTCCGCAGGAGGTCTACGACTCGCTCGGCACGCTCGTGCAGGTGAAGAACTTCGAGGGAGGTCTCACGAAGATGACGTCGATCAAGTGGCTGCGCTCTGTGCCTCAGGCCGAGTCGCTACATGTGTTCGCCGAGAAGATCGACGACTTCACGCCCATCTCTACGCTCGTCAACCTCACGTACTTCCGAGGATGGAACATGATCGGCGACGCCATGTCCACCGCCCTCGGCGACCTGTCGTTCCTCGCGCCGTGCCGCAAGCTGAAGAAGCTCGAGCTCCCCGGCAGTTCCTATTCGAACATTGGGCTCATCGGATCGTTCACCGAACTGGAGACGCTTGATCTCTCCAACGCCAAGCAGCCGGTAGACGTGTCGTTCGTGAAGAACCTGCCGAAGCTCAAGCGCCTCAACCTTCGCGGGACGCAGGTGGTGAACGGCAGCGCGATTCCGGCTGGCGTGAAGGTCGATTCCGACAAGAAGACGACCGGTCTCTGATGCGGAAGGAGCAAGTCATGGAAGGAATGATCCGCAAGGGGTTCACGATGAAGCTGCACGAGGGGCAAGCCGCCGAATACGCGCGACGGCACGCCCTCCTCTGGCCTGAGATGAAGGAGATGATCCGCGAGTTCGGCGGGCACAACTACTCCATCTTCCTGGATACTCGCACGCATGTCCTCTACGGCTACATCGAGCTGGAGGACGAGGCGAGGTGGACCGCCTCGGCCGAGACGGCGATATGCCGCAAGTGGTGGGACTACATGGCGGACATCATGGACGTCAATCCGGACAACA
>CAMPAF010000372.1 GCA_946631535.1 uncultured Verrucomicrobiota bacterium | reverse complement strand
TGGAGTCCTCCTTGCGCATGTAGGAGCCGTAGGTGATCATGATGCCCATCGCGAGGGAGAGGGAGTAGAACATCTGTCCCATCGCGCCGAGGATCGTCTTGCCCAGAAGCGCGGGCGAGAACCGGCCGGCGGAGTCGCGAAGGCAATCCATGTTAGGCACGAGGTAGTACCTGAGCCCGTCTCCGGTTCCAGGCAGGCAGATCACGTAGATCGAGATGGCCACGGCCATGAGGAACAGGATCGGCATCATCACCATGTTGGAGCGCTCGATGCCGTTCTTCACGCCCAGCACGATCACGCACGCGCACGCGATCGCAAAGACCATGCCGTAGCCGAACGGCGCGAACGGGGCGGAGATGAAGCTGTTGAAGAACGCGCCGGAATCCGCCGCCGCCACGCCCATCGGCGCCGCGCCCGTGAACGCCATCCGCGCGTATGCCACGAGGTACTTCAGCACCCATCCGCCGATCACGCAGTAGTATGGCGTGATGAGGAGCGGGATTATCGTGCCTAGCAGGCCCACGATCCCCCATCCGCCATGGAGGCGCGCATACGCCGTGAGCTGCGACTGCGCCGTCATGCGCCCGATGGATATCTCCGTCACCATCAGCGTGAAGCCGAGAGTCACCACCAGCCCCAGGTAGATCGCGATGAACGTGCCGCCGCCGTACTGCGCCGCCAGGTAGGGGAAGCGCCAGAGGTTGCCCAAGCCGATCGCTGACGCCGCCGCCGCCAGCACGAACGCCAGCTGCCCGGACCAGGATGCGCGCTTTTCACTCATGGGTCGTCATTCCCTTGCCCTTTGAGGAATCCGGTCAGGTCTGGAACGCCTCGAAGTCAGGCACCCTTTCCAGCAGGAACTTACGGCAGAAGCCGTAGATGTCTGCCGCTGAGCTGTCGTCGCACATCGCGCGCACCTTGTCCGCAAGCTCTGCCACGTCCGTCGAAGAGAGCCCTCGCAGGACCTTCCTGACGACCGGTATGCCGCTCGCGCCCATCGAGAGAGACGTCACGCCCAGTCCGATCCACAGCGCGGCCATCACCGGATCCGCCGCCGACTCTCCGCAGACGGCCACCGGGATGTCCCGAGCCTTTGCCGCCTTCACCGTCATGTCGACAAGCCTGATCACCGCCGGATGCGCCGGCTGGTAGAGGTACGCAACCTGCTCGTTCCCGCGATCCGCCGCCAGAGTGTACTGCACGAGGTCGTTCGTGCCGATGGAGAAGAAGTCGACCTCTCTCGCCAGCTGGTCCGCCACCAGGGCGGCCGACGGCACCTCGACCATGCATCCGCGCTTGATGGACGCGTCGAACGGCACGCCTTCGGCGGCAAGCTCGGCCTTCGCGCGCTCAAGCTCCTCGTTCGCGGCGCGAAGCTCGTCGCGAGTCGCGATCATCGGGTACATCACTGAGGACGGCCCGAACGCGCTCGCGCGCAGGAACGCGCGCAGCTGCGTGCGGAACACGTCGCGGTGCGTGAGAAGCCAGCGGATCGACCTGTTGCCGAGGAACGGGTTCACCTCCCGGATCAGATTGCCGCTCATCAGCTTGTCGCCGCCAAGGTCCAGCGCCCTGAAGATGACGCGCGCGCCGTGTCCCAGGCCAGCCACCACGCGAGCGGCTTCGGCGTACGCCTTCGTCTGCTTCTCCTCGGAGGGATTGTTGTCCTCGCCGAGCCAAAGGTACTCGCTCCTGTAGAGGCCGATTCCCTCCGCGCCGAACGTCGCCAGGCCGCACAGCGGCACGCCGGGCTGGACGTTCGCGCGCAGCGTGACGGGCGTCCCATCCTTCAGGCCGACGAACCCCGCGCCGCCGCCGGACAGCTGGCTGTACAGCTCGCGGGAACGGCGCATCATGCGCTCGAACTCGGCGATGGCGGCCTCGTCCGGACTGATCGTGACGGTGCCGCCCGTACCGTCAAGCAGGATCGTGTCCCCTGTCTTCACGCGCATTGATATGTCGCCCAGGCCTACTACCGCCGGGATTCCCAGCGCACGGGCTAACAGGGCTACGTGAGAGGTTGTGGACCCCCGGTCGGTGGCGAAGCCGAGCACGAACTCGCGCGGCATGGTGACGGTCTCGGAAGGAGTCAGGTCGTCGGCCACGATGATCACCGGCCGGTCGATCTGGGAGAGCGTCGTCTCCTCCGTCGCCGTCAGTACGCGCAGGATGCGGCGCTCTATGTCGTCGAGGTCGCGTGCGCGCTCGCGCATGTAAGGGTCCTTCATGCGGGCGAACACCTCGCGGAACTCGCCCATCGCGCGGCGAACCGCAGCCTCAGCGTTGACGTGCCTCTCGCGGATGTTGCGCTCCACGGCCGCCACTAGCAGCACGTCGTCGAACAGCTCAAGATGGTTGGCGAAAACGTCGGTCTCGCCGCCGCCGCCGCGCTCCTTCAGCTGGCCGATCAGCGCGGTCAGCTGCCTGCGGGCTTCGGCGCGTGCCGAATTGAACCGGGCCAGCTCGCCTTCGACCCCGTCGGGCGCAATGTCCAGCTCGGGCACGGCAGGCAGACTGTCGGCCCGATAGATGAACGCCGGGCCCGCTACAAGCCCGCGAGATATCGCCAGCCCGGCGACCGTCTCCATGCTTACTCCCACTCGATCGTCGCAGGCGGCTTGGGCGTGATGTCCCAAACCACGCGGTTGACGCCCTTCACCTTCGTGGCGATCTTCTCCGCGACGGAAACCATGAACTTGAAAGGAAGCTCCACGATGCCGGCCTTGACGAACTGCGCGGTTGCGACCGCGCGCAGCGCGATCACGTACCCGAACGTGCGGGCGCCGTTCTTGACGCCCGTGGACTTGGCGTTCGTCATGATGGCGAAATACTGCTGGGCCTTCTTGTCGAGCTTGGCCTTGGCCATCTCGTCGCGGAATATGAAGTCCGCCTCGCGCAGGATGTCGAGCTTCTCCTTGGTGAGCTCGCCCAGGCAGCGCACGGCCAGGCCGGGGCCGGGGAACGGCTGGCGGTCGACCATGAAGTCGGGAATGCCGAGCGCGCGGCCCACCTTGCGGACCTCGTCCTTGTAGAGGTACTTCACCGGCTCCACCAGCCCCTCGAAGCCGATGTCCTTCGGCAGTCCGCCCACGTTGTGGTGCGCCTTCACGGCCTTGTGGCCGCCGACGCCGCTCTCGATGATGTCGGGATAGATGGTGCCCTGCCCGAGGAACTCGATCTTGCCGAGCTTCTTGGCGACCTCCTCGAACACGCGGATGAACTCGCCGCCGATGCACTTGCGCTTCAGCTC
>CAMPAF010000371.1 GCA_946631535.1 uncultured Verrucomicrobiota bacterium | reverse complement strand
GTCACGAACGAGTCGATGGTCATCACGTCGCCGACCGTCTGGTCGGGCGTGACGAACGTCTACACCGCGCCCGTGAACGTGGGGTCGATCCTCGCCGACTTCACGCTGCAGGGGCGGTCGTACGTGCGCTTCATGGGCGCGAACCAGACGGGCGTCGGAACGCCCTCCGTCGACACCAACCCGCAGTTCTACATCGCGACGAACGCGAACGACGTAACGGTCACGGTGAAGGGGTACTCGCTGTTCGCGACCACGTACAGGAATTCGGACGGGCCGGCGAAATGGACGGCGCTCGGCATCGACCCGCCCGGCGACCGGGCGGCCGCACCGTCCCGCGTGCGCGTGCGCCTCGGAACCGCCGGGGGCGAGCCGGGCTCTACCGGACGCGCCAAGCTCGTGGTGGAGGACTATACAAAGGACACCGGTTTCGGAGTCAACGTGTTCGGCACGTTCTGGGCGGAGTGGCTGTTCGTGGAAAGCTCCGTCGCCACGAACGCCCCCGGCATGATCGACTTCCTGGAGATCAAGTCCGGCGCGTATGCCGACATCGCCTGCATCTACAACAAAAGCCCCTACCCGGCGCGTATCCTCTTCAACGGCGGCGTACTCTTCCGCAACAACGTCAACGGCCATGGCACGTCGCTGAGCCCCGAAACGGGGCACGAGATCATTTGCCAGGGCATCAACGGCAACTCGATCTACCTGCGCAAGCAGTTCGACGAGGCCAAGATGTCCGGCCAGCAGGGCGGAACGGTGCGGATGCGCGGCGTCGACGTGCGGCTGCACAACGAGGGGGCCATTCCGCAGTGGCTCGGCGGCTGGAACTTCCGTCCGTGGAGGCTGATGCGTTCGGACAACATCGTCTGGGAGATCACGGGCGACATCCACCTGACGGGCAACATGTGGCTGCGCACGGAGTCGGACGACGTCCTGCCGTACGGTCCGGGCGTCGGCGGGATGGTGGTGGAATACAATTCGAACTCGGCATACGCGGAGGGCAACGCGAGCCAGAGCCAGCACCACTGCTGCCTTGACCTGTATGGCACGCGCCAGCACCTGAACAGCGTCACCAGCACGGGGACGGGCGCCTACGTCGGCATCGTCACGAACACCGCGACCGCCACGGGCACGCTCGTGCTGGGCGCACAGGACGTGGACGGCGCGTTCAACGCGCGCTGCACCGCGAACGTGGCGGTGGAGAAGGAAGGCAGCGGGGCCCTCACGGTGCGCGAATCGTCGGCTGAATCTTTCGCCCTCAACGGAGGCGACATCTTCTTCGCGGGGGCGGACAGCACGTTCACGAACGTCTCCGTGGCGGCGGGGGTGACGCTCTACGGAAAGGTTGGCGTGCGCAGCAGCCTCACGTTCGCCGGCACGGACGCGGCCATCGACCAGGGCGCCTTCGAGCTCGTTCTCGGGCCGGAGGCCGTGCTGGATCTGGGTTCGGACGGCCGCACGCTCACGGTGAAAATGCTGTCGGTCGGCGGCGCGTATCTCGCATCCGGCGTCTATGCGGCGGCGGACAACGCCTGGCTGCCGTATGGTTCCGTGAAGGTGCTGTTGAGCCCGTCCGTCGTGCCGACGGACGCGGCGTGGACCGGGGCGACCTCGACCAGCGCGTCGGTCGCGGGCAACTGGGACGTCGCGCCGGACTTCTCCACGGCCTCCTACCGGCCGATCTTCGCCTCGCCGACGGCCGCGACGTCCTCCGCCGTGCTGGATTCGGGATCGGACTGGTACTTCCGCGGGCTTGTTTTCGACGGCGTCTCGGCGTTCACGCTTTCCGGGGACGACGCGATTCAGCTGTACGGCAACGTGAGCGTGGCCGATCCCGGATTGGGCGCGATGCCGCGGTACGAGGTGTCCGTCCCCGTCGTGCTCCGCGCCACCCAGACGATCACAATGCCGGCGGATGGCGCGGAGGTCGTGTTCTCCGGCGGGATTGACGGCGACCCGACGTGCGGCATCGAGCTGAAGGGCACGAAATTAAGCGGCCTGACATACGACTATTCGACGAACGGCGTCCTCAAGCTGGTGAATCCGCGCGTGTCGGGACCGATCACGCACACCACCGGAGGCGGCGCGCTCGTCCTCAAGGGGCAGGTGGGCAATCCAGGCGATATGGAACAGCTGACGATCCACTACGGCGAATACCGCAACAACAGCAACATCAACGACGGCTGGTGCGAATCCGGCGTCACGCGCCTCGAGGGGATGACGTGCTGGAAAACCGTGAGGCTGACGGGACGCGGTCAGATGGCCGGCGCGACGGGCATCACGACGTTCTTCCACATTGCCGCGAACACGACGAACGTGTTCAAGGAAATCGTCGGGCAGACTGCGTCCACTACCTTGAACGGCGACGGCCCGTCCGGGGTGTGCGTGTTCGAGAAAGGCTACAGGGACCTGACGACCGCCGGTTCCGGTTTCGGGGCCCAGAACGCCACCTACGTGTTCGAGGGGCCGATCGTGCAGCTCAACGCGGCCCGCGAGGTTACGTGCGCCAACGCCGCGCATGTGTTCAAGGCCACGGGAAACAAGGCCGCGATGGCGTACAGGATCAACTATCTTGGCGCGGCCGAGTTCCACGTCGACGACGCATTCGAGAATACGGGCGTGCACTTGGCCGGCAATCAATCCTTCATGCGCCTGAACGGCACGCACCAGCGCTGGAAGTTCTTCCACGGCATCAGCAATGCAACCATCCAGGGCGACGGCGGCATCGAGATCACGCAGGGCTTGGCGAACGAGGCGATGACAGCCAACACCAATCTGGCCGCGGCCATCACGGGCCGCGTGTCCATCGAGATGTCCGGCCCGGGCTGGCAGCGGATGAGGAACCGTGCGTTCGCGTCGTACGGCGACATCACCGTCTCCGACGGCACGCTTACGTTCACCGACGGCGCGAGCTGGCTCAACGGCACGAACGTGAACGTGAAGGGCACCGGCACGCTGAAGCTGACCTCCGCGAACACGTTCAACCCGCAGCACGCGGTGATCCGCTTTGCGGACAGCGGCAAGATCGAGATCCCCGCCGGCATGACGCAGAAGTTCGCCGAGGGCTGGATCGGCGACAGGCGGCTCTCCGGCGTCTACACGGCGGCGAACCTGCCCGGGCACATCTCCGGCGCGGGCGCCATCCAGGTCAAGGGCGTCGGCTTCCAGGTCATCTTCCGCTGACCGGGCGCCTGGGAGGGCCGCGCCGCCAAGATGGCGGCTCCCCATGCGGGAGGGTCGCAGTTTACTGCGA
>CAMPAF010000370.1 GCA_946631535.1 uncultured Verrucomicrobiota bacterium | reverse complement strand
CAAATAGTTGTTTCCAATCATCAGAAGGCTCGGCGGTGAATTACGCAGATGCGCCGCAACATGGGGGGCGCATCTCCGTTTTTCACCCATGCGTATTGGGATTTGGAAACAACCAAGACAACTTTCAAGAACAACATTGTCCTGCGGACGCACCTTGAACATTCAGAATCGTGGCAGTTTGAGGATCGGCAAATGGGAGCGGGCGAGTTAGCCCGTGCGCCAAAGGCAAGTTGTTTCAAATAGTTGTTTCCAATCATCAGAAGGCTCGGCGGTGAATTACGCAGATGCGCCGCAACATGGGGAGCCTGCAAATTCCGGCTTGCGGAAAAAGTCTGGATTGTGATATGATAGCCACACGTAAACTTGTAGTCAGGTAAGGTCCGCGCGCCGCGCACGCGGTGCGCGCCGAAAAGAAGGAGCTCGAGAGATGAAAATGATAGCCCTTGTGGGCATGGCGTCCGCCGCTTGGGCGCTTGTCTGCGGCGACGCGCTTGCGGAACCCCTGTCGTTCAACGTGCCGGCGGGCGAGACGAACGCCTACACCAGCGCGATCGGCTCGGACGTGACCGCGATCACCAAGGCCGGCGGCGGGCGGCTGCACCTCGCGCAGGGGACGACGCAGAACGCGTTCGCAGGGACGATCAGCATCGACGAAGGCACGCTCGGCGCGGACACGCCGCCCAACTTCGGCAAGCCGACGTCCGTGACGGTCGCGAACGGCGCGACGCTGGATCTTTCGGCGATCGCCGGCAACGGGTCTGCGGGATACGTCCAGAACCTCACGATCGCCGGATACGGATACGGCGACGCCGGCGCGTTCCGCCGCGCGTCGGGGAACGCGCAGGACTATCTCCTGAAGAACCTCACCCTTTCGGGCGACGCGATGTTCTACAACTCGGTTCGCTGCGGCGCCTCGAGCGGGACGATCGATCTGGGAGGCCATACGCTCGAGAAGCGCGGCGGCGGCGAGTTCCTGTTCAACGGCGCCGCCGTGCGGAACATGGGGCGGTTGATCGTGAACGGCGGCACGTTGACGATCCAAGGGGCCGGTTGCCGTTTCGACGGTGACGAGTCGAATGTGCTCGTCGCGAAAAGCGGCAACCTCTACCTGTGGTCGACACCGGGAGTTGCATACGCCCCGAAGTGGACGCTTGCCGTGTCCAATTCGTTCACGCTCGCCACGGGGTCTACCGCCAATGGAAACGCCTGGAACGGCCCCGTGGAGGTCGCATCCAACGTCACGCTGACGGCCACCTTCTTCGATCCAAATGCCTCAATTACGCTCGCAGGCCCCGTGCGGAACAACGGAACGCTCACGAAGGGTGGATCCGGCACGCTCATCTTTACCGGGTCGATGACGACGAACCACAACATCAATACATCCGGCGACGTGAACAAGGGCAGAATCCTCTTTAGGGGCGACGGAACGGGGCAGCATGCGATCGGTACAGCCTCGTTGGCCAACGGCGCGTGTCGGATGGACCTCGAGAACGCGGGCCGCGTACACCTCTACCGCAACAACATCTGGCTTGCCGGAAACGGAAACAACCTGAACACGCTGTCCATTACCAATACGGTCTTTGACGGAGTTGTCGGCACCTCCATCCAGCCCATCTGCATGGGCATCGATTCGGGCTACAACGGACGGCTGATCGTCGAGGCCGGGAGCGTCGTGTCTAACCGCCTTCGGATCGGCTACAGCGGGCGTGGAGCCGTCTATCAGCGTGGCGGGGAGGTCTACTGGAAGGTTGGAAGTTCCGCAGACACGGACGTTTTTGCGGCGCGGAACTACGGATTCTACGGGCTTGACGCCGGTGTCTGCAATCGCACAGGCTGGATGGGAACGGGCATCTGGAACACGAACGCCTGCAGCTTCTTCGTTCAGCGCGGCGGTACGTTCACGTCGATTAGCGGCGACTTGGCGATGGGCGCCAAGGGATATGCGGAGCTGTACGTGGGCGGCGGCACGAACACGCTGAAAAACGTGACGTTGGGAACGGACGGAGACTATCCGCAGGCAGACTCCGCCACGCTCACCGTCGCGAACGGCGGCGTGCTGGACATGGGACGCAACCGGCTCTATGCCCTGCACACGAACGGGTTCACCGCCGTGGTGAACGTCAATTCCGGCGGTTCGCTCACGTGCGGGCGCATCAATTCCAACGGCAAAGGCGCGAGATTCGGGTCGGAACTGCTTCTCAACTTCGACGGCGGGACGCTGTGTCCGGCCATGGCGTGGGGCTTCACGGACCAGTGGGACGCCTCCGGCAACGATCCCACGCGCGCAACCGTGTATGACGGCGGCATCGTGATGGACGCGAGCAAGTGCGCGACGGACAACGCGGCCTCGCGCATCCCGTTCGGCTTTTCGCGTCCGTACGGGAAGGGCATCAAGGCGATCGCGCTCCCGCCGGCCGATTCGCCGTTCTGGACGAAGAACTTCCTCGGCCCCACGCGCATCCGGATTTCCGGCGCGGGCAAGGCGGCTACGGCGCTCGTGGACTTCGACCTCGCCACGGCGAAGCCGAAGGGCGTGATCGTGACGGGCGCGGGCTTCGGGTACGACGACAACACGACGGTGACGGTGGACTCCTGGGACGGCAAGACGAACTACCCCTGCGCCGTCACGTTGTTCGAGCACGAGGCGAAGGGCGGCTTCACGCTGCGCGGCAAGCTGGGCGTGACGTTGGCCGCGGCGAACACGTGGGGCGGCCCGACGACGGTCGAAAGCGGCACGCTCACGTTCGTGAACTCGGCCACCTACCCGACGGGGTCGCCGCTCGTGATGCGCCCGGCGGGAATCGTGGACTTCAACAACGTCGGGCGGACGCTGCCCTCGATCACGGGCGCGGGCACGATCAAGAACGCGGACGTGACCGTGACGAACGGACTGAGCTTCTACGTCGCGGACGCGTCCACGAACGCCTACCTGCACCTGACGGGCAAGCTGACGCTCGGACCTGGCACGACGGTGTCGGTGCTCGACCACGAGAACCTGGTAACCGGCGGCGCGTCGATGGTCATCGCGAAGGCGGACGGCGGCATCGTGGGAGAGCCCGTTTTGTCGGATATGGACAATCGGTGGATGCTCTATGTCCGCGGCAAGGAGCTGCGTTTCGGTTATGCATCCGGCACGAAGATTCTCATCCGCTGACGCGGCAATGAAGGACAAAGGACAGAGGACGGAGGACAAAGACGGGAACCGCCATCCTTTGTCTTTTGTCCTTCGTCCTTTGTCCTCAAGCAATGAA
>CAMPAF010000369.1 GCA_946631535.1 uncultured Verrucomicrobiota bacterium | reverse complement strand
ACTGCCAGAAGGACATCCCCACGCGCATGCCTGCGGACGACGAGTTCAAGTGGACCCCCGGCGCCGCGTACAGCCACATTTGCACGAACGAGACGATCTCCGGCGCCGAGCTGAAGGTCATCCCGAACTCCGGCTCGCCGCTCATCGGCGACATGTCGAGCGACATCCTCTCCTGCGAGCGCGACTACTCGAAGTTCTCGATGTTCTACGCTGGCGCGCAGAAGAACCTCGGGCCGTCCGGCATGGCCGTGGTGGCCATCCGCAAGGAGCTTGCCGAGAAGGGCTCGACCACGATCCCGACGATGCTGCAGTACCGCACGTACGTGGACGAGAACTCGCTCTACAACACGCCGCCCACCTGGGGCATCTACATCTTCTGCGAGACCATGAAGTGGGTCAAGAAGATGGGCAAGGAGAACCTCTTCAAGCTCAACGCCGAGAAGGCGAAGAAGATCTACGACGTCATCGACGGCTCTGGCTTCTACCGCGGCACGGCGGTGAAGGAGTTCCGCTCGAACATGAACGTTACGTGGCGTCTTCCCACGGAGGAGCTCGAGGCGCAGTTCATCAAGGAGGCCACGGCCGCCGGCATGAAGTCGCTGAAGGGGCACCGCTCCGTCGGCGGCATTCGCGCGTCCATCTACAACGCCTTCCCGATGGCCGGCGTGGACTGCCTCGTCGAATTCATGAAGGAATTCGAGAGGAAGAACGGCTAAATGAAGGTCGCAGCGCTCGCTGTCTCGTGCATGCTGTCCGCCGCCGCGTGCGCGGGCGGGCCGAAGTACGTGTTCATGTTCATCGGCGACGGCTTCTCCGTGCCCCAGCGCATGGTGGCGGAGGAGTTTTCGCGAGAGATCGGGCGCGGCGAGCTGACTTGCAACCACCTGCCGTACCACGCCACCACGCGCACGAGCTCGGCGACGTCCCTCGTCACCGACTCCGCCGCCGCCGGCACGGCGATCGCCTGCGGCGCCAAGACGTACAACAGCGCCGTGGGCGTGGACAAGGACGGCAATCCGGTCGAGTCCGTCGCCGAGCAGGCGCACCGCCTTGGCCGCAAGGTGGGCATAGTCTCCGACTGCTACCTCACGCACGCGACCCCGGCGGTGTTCTACGCGCACAACAAGAACCGCGGGCGGAGCTACCAGATCGGGCTCGAGATGATCGGGTCCGGCTTCGAGTACTTCGCCGGCGGCGGCTTCAGCGGCAAGGAGAACGACGTCCGCGACGAGAAGTACAAGGGCAACATCTACGACCTCGCCGCCAAGGCCGGGTATCTGGTGGCTACCAACAAGGCGGACCTGATGTCGGCCAAGCCCGGCACGAAGGTCCTCTACACGGCCTGCGAGGGGCACATGCCGCACGCTATCGACCGCGACGCGTCCATGCCCTCGCTCGCCGAGATGACGAGGAAGGGCGTCGAGCTGCTGGACGGCCCGGCCGGCTTCTTCATGATGGTGGAGGGCGGCACGCTCGACTTCTCGGGGCACGCGAACGACGCGGCCACCAACCTGCGCGAGGTGCTCGCGCTCGACGACGCCGTGCGCGTCGCCAAGGAGTTCCAGGACCGCCATCCGGCCGACACGCTCATCATCACCACCGGCGACCACGAAACCGGCGGCATGGCGATGGGCTTCTACGGCACGGGCTACGCGATCCACGTCAAGCGCCTCTCGCACCAGAAGTGCTCGCGCATCGCCTTCAAGCAGGTGCTGAAGGACAAGCGCGCCGAGCTGAAGAAGGCCGGGAAGCCGTGGACCTTCGAGGAGGCGCAGAGGCTCCTGGAGGAGTACTTCGCGTTCGACTTCTCCGCCTCCGCGCACAGCGACAGCCTGGAAGACAAGCTCGCCGGCGGCAAGTACGCCTCCAAGACGACGACGAACGACGAGCGCCTCATGATGACCTCCACGGACGTGCAGGCCCTCAAGGAGGCGTTCAAGCGCAACAAGCTGCAGGACGAGGCACGCCGCATCACGAGCGAGAAGGCCGGCGTGGGCTGGAGTTCCGGCTCGCACACCGCCCTGCCGGTCCTGACGACGAGTGGCGGTCCCGGCGCCGAGACGTTCCACGGCTACATGGACAACACCGAGATCGCCCTGCGACTCAAGAAGCTTTACGAGTAGCGACACGTTTAACCTGACGAACCGAAAGGACGAAGAACATGACGATAGCCGATGTGGTGAAGATTCTTGACGGCAAGCTCATGGCCGGCGACGGCACGAGCCCGCGAGCGGTGGGCGCCGTGGTGGCGAACGACCTCATGAGCGACGTGCTGCTGAACGACTCCGACGACATCCTGCTGCTCACGTCCCTCGCGAGCGACCAGGCCATCCGCACCGCGCACATCGTGGGCGCGATGGGCGTGGTAGTGCACAACGCCAAGCCGCTCTCAGAGACTATGCTGAAGGTGGCGGCCGACCTTGGCGTGCCGCTAGTCTCCAGCCCTCTTTCCAAGTACGACGCGTGCGTGCGCCTGCACGACGCGTTCCTCGCCGAGGAGCGCGGCTGATGGCCGAAGAGTACACGCCCACGATCCTGCAGGGGCAGCAGACGAGCGACGACGAGATCCTCGCCAACATGCCGCTCGACACGAAGGCGCTCGGCGGCGACTCGAGCGTCATCATCATGGAGCTCCTGCAGCGCTTCAAGGTGCGCGACGTGATGAAGCGCCAGATCATCTCCGTGGCGCGCAACGCCTCGCTGCGCGAGGCTCAGCGCCTCATGCGAGAGAACCGCATCTCCGGCCTGCCCGTGTGCGAGGACGGGCGCCTCTACGGGATCGTGTCGGTGAACGACATCATCAACGCCCTCGACAACGGCTGGATAGAGGACACGTGCGAGAGCCACATGGCCAGCAACCTCGTGGTGATGGAGGCGGGAATGCCCCTCTCGTTCGCGCTCAGGTACTTCAACAACTACACGTACGGGCGCTTCCCCGTGCTGGACGCCGACCGCAAGCTGGTGGGCATCATCTCGCAGCGCGACGTGATGCGCGCGCTGCTCTACGAGCTTTCCGTCGAGATCCGCAAGCTGGAGCGCAAGACGTCGAGCAACGTCCTCGAGCACGCCACGAGCGAACGCTACTTCCGCCGCGAGTGGGCGGTTGTCCACAACGACCTCTCCCGCGCCGGGCATGCCGCGAACGACATAAAGGGCATCCTCCGCGAGCGCAAGGTCGACCGTTCGGTCGCCCGCCGCGTGGCCGTGGCCGCATACGAGCTGGAGATCAACATCTGCATCCACTCCCACGGCGGCGTGCTCGTGATGC
>CAMPAF010000368.1 GCA_946631535.1 uncultured Verrucomicrobiota bacterium | reverse complement strand
AGCCAGTCGGCCCACTGGTGGCCCGTCGCCTGCGGGGAGGTGTACTTCATGTCCTCGAGGAGCTTCATGTAGCGCTTCATCGACTCCCAGCTCTCCTCGACCACGCGCGTGTCGCCGAACTGCTTCCACACCGTGTACGGCACGATGATGCCGGCGTCCGCCCAGCCGAGCTGGTGGCCGCGCTCGCTGCCGTACTGCGCCAGCGGCGCGACGCCCGTGTAGGAGCCGTCGTCATGCTGGGTGTCGCGCATGTCGCGCATCCACTTCATGAAGAAGCCGTAGACGTTGGCGTTGTAGGTGGCCGCCTCGGTGAACACCTGCGTGTCTGCCGTCCAGCCCAGGCGCTCGTTGCGCTGCGGGCAGTCCGTCGGGACGGAGAGATAGTTGGAGTACTGGCCCCACTTGACGTTGGAGATGAGCTGGTTGACGTCCTTCACGCCCGTCTCCATGCAGCCGGTCTCGGTCCACTTCGGGATGGAAGTGACTGGAATGGAGCGGAGCTTCTTGATCGTCACCTTGCCCGTCGTGGTGATGGACACGTAGCGGTAGCCGAAGAACGTGAAGTTCGGGCGGTACTTCTCCTCGCCCGTGCCAGCGAACGTGTAGTTGAGCGTCGTGCGCGCCTGGCGGTAGTTGGTGAAGTAGGCGGAGCCCTCGGGACCGTCGCAGCCGCGCTTCTTGGCGCCGTTGCCGTCGTTCAGCATCTCGGCAGGACGCATCTTGAGCGTCACGCCCTCGGCGGCCGAGAACACGAAGCAGGGGATGGCCGCGGCGTTCTGCGCGAAGTCCACCACGAGCGTCTCGTCCTTGTCCACCACGATGTCGTCGCCGTCCTTGTAGGAGCGGAGCTTCTTCACCTTGCCGAACTCGCCTTCCTTCGCGCCCTCGGCACCCTTCCACACGTACATCTCGGCAGGCGCGATGGCCAGATCGCACCTGAGGCGGATCGGAGCGCCCGTCATCGGGAAGAGCTCGCCCTTGAACTCCGTGTTGACCTCGGAGGCGCGGAACTTGTCGCAGGGCTTCTTGCCCTTCATCCAGCACGTCTTCACGCGCGCGTCGTAGTCCTCGCCGTCGAAGATGGCCGCGCGGATAACGGGACCCGTCGTGGCGGAGAGCCACGTCGTGTCGGTGCCGAAGCGCTTCTCTGTGCCGTCGGCGTAGCGCAGGATGAGCTGCGCGCGGAAGGCGGACTTCTTGCCGAAGAAGTTGACGATCTTGTCGCGCCACCAGCCGGACGAGACCTGCGCGGAGAACGTGTTGGCCTCGGACTTGCCGGTCTTCATCAGGTGCGTCACGTCGTAGGTGAAGGAATACTTCGTCTTGCCGTTGTGCGTGAAGCCGGGCTTCAGGTAGTCGCGCACCAGCTTGCCGCCGATGGCCTTGCAGCCCTTGCGCGAGACAGGCTCGCCGTTCACGTACGCCTCGAACGCGCCCAGGCCTGCCACCGACCAGTAGGCCTCCTTGACGTCCTTGGCGTTCGCAAGTGTCTTCACGAAGCAGGCCGTGCCGTCCTCCGCCTCCTGCTTCGCGCGGTGGTCGTGGCCGTTCTTCATCGCCTCGCCGCCGCGCACCTTCGAGTCGACCGCGGAGATCCACACGGAACCGTTCCAGTCGTCCTTCTTGAAGAGGCCCGTCTCGAAGAAGCCCTTCGCCGGCGCCAGCCATACGCCCTTCTCGTCCTTCACCGCAACCTGCCAGAAGTACTTCATGGCGCTCTTGAGCGGCGTTCCGGCGTACCTCACGCCCACGGACTTGCCGCAGGCCACCTCGCCGGAGTCCCACACGCACTGGCCGGTGGGAGCACCCTCCTTCACCATGATGCGATAGGCGGTCTGCGCCGCACCTTCCCTCTCCGAGCACATCCGCCAGCTGAACGACGGCGTCTCGCCGATGTTCGCCGGAGACACGAGCTGATCGGTCGTCAGCCCCGTCGTCTTCGTCTCGCAGGATCCGCAGAACCATCCGCAGCACCCCGTCAGCAACCCTGTCGCCAGCGCCAGTGCCGGCATAATCACTTTTCGCATTGTTGAATCTCCTTTATTTCTTGTCAAATGTCTGAATCCTAGATGGACGGCAAGCATTTTAGTCTATCTTGCGTCCAAGGGCAAGCCTAAACATGGGGCAGCCTACTCGCTGAGAGGTCCTTCCCGCAGGACGGGCAGCACGCGCTCCGAGAGGCGCGAGAGCGCGAAGAGCGTAAAACCCTCCAGCCCCTCCGCGCGCACGGCGGCGATCTCCTGCGCGACCGTGAGCGGGGACAGAGAACGGTTGAAATGCGAGCACATGATCGCCATCCCCGGATAGAACTTCGCCTTCGAGCCCGCCTCCTTCAGCGCGGCGTGCTGGCGCGCGATCCGCTCCGCGTAGCGGCGCGGGCTCTTCATGTAGTCCATTGGGCACACGAAGTCGAGCCACCCCTCCGCGCACCAGCGCAGCCAGTCCTGCCCCACAACCTCGGGATCCCGCACCGGGTCGCGGAAAACGGCGGCGGATATCTCCACGCGCGAACCAGCCGCGCGAACGCGGTCGTGCACGGTCTTCACCACGTGCGTGATGTTGTCGCGGCGAAAGGCCGACCACGCGGAAGCCACGGCATCGTCGGTCTGCGTGTCCTTCGGCCAGTTGGCCACCGGACGCCCCAGCTTCGCCTCGAAGCGCTTCCGACACCCGTCGCAGAAGCAGCAATTCGGACCGGGATAGCGGATGTAGTCGAAGTGGATGCCGTCCACCTTCTTCTCGAGCGCGAGCTCCACCATCGCGTCGATCTCAAGCTGCTGGCAGTGCGGATCCGACGGACAGTTCCACAGATCGTCGCACACCTCGCCGCCGCGCGTCCGCTGCACGCGCCCCGCGTCCTTCGCCGCCTGCACGAACGCGGGCGACACCGCGTGACCCATCTTCCAGCAGACCTTCCACACGTGCATCTTGATGCCGTACTTCCGGCACGCGGCGCGGCACTGCTCCAACGCGTCGCCCCGTTCCGTCTCCGCCTGCGGCAGCACCTTCGAGGGATAGTAGGTGTAGCCACCCCACGCAAGGTTCACCACAAGGTCCGTGAAGCCGTTCTTCTGCAGGAACCGGCAGGTGGAATCCCAGTCGTTCGTGCCGCCCAGCCCCCACGCCGAGTGGCACCAGATGAGACGCCGCTCCCCGGCGCGCGACGGCATCGCGCGCGTGGCCGCGAGCATGCGCGCCTCCTCCGCGCGCTCCGCCGCAAGCCGCGCCTCGAACCGCGCGCGCACGCCCGGCTGGAGACGGCCAACCACCGCCGC
>CAMPAF010000367.1 GCA_946631535.1 uncultured Verrucomicrobiota bacterium | reverse complement strand
CTCACGGGTCTGCGCCTCGACCAGTTCAAGAACGGCCTCATCGATCCGATGCCCTACTACCGACGCGCGTGCGAGATCGATCCCGGACACTCCGCCGCGAACCTGCAGCTTGGCTACCACGCGATGCGCGAGCTGCGCTGGGCCGACGCGGAGAAGTATTTCCGCGCGGCGGCGGATCGCGTGAACCGCAACTACACGCGCGCGAAGGACGTGGAGCCGGAGTACATGCTCGCGCTCGCCTGCCGCGAACAGGGGAAGTGCAAGGAGGCCGAGGATCTTCTGTGGCGCGTGACGTGGCGCGCCACGCACGCCCGCGAGGCGTACGTGGAGCTGGCTCGTCTCGCGTGCCTGCGCGGCGCGTGGGAGGAGGCGGATACGCTCATCGACGAGGCGCTAGAGCGTGGCGCGCGCGAGGCGAAGCTGCACGTGATCAAGGCGTTCATCCTGCGCCGCCGCTCCTGCTCGACCACCGCGCGTCGCGAACTCGCGTTGGCCGTCGCGTGCGACCCGCTGGAGAACTGGGGCGTTGCCGAACGAGGTTTCCTGAAGGGAATGCCGCCAGAGAAGATCGTGCTGGACGAGTTGAAGGACCGTGGCCTGCGGGCAGCGCAGCTCATGGAGACGGTCTGCGACTACGCGGGACTCGGCGCGTGGGACGAGGTGGTGGCGCTCTGCGAAGCCGCCGAGGCGCTTGCGGCTCGCGAGAAGCCCGTGGCGTGCGGGGCGGGGGACCGTCTCGGCGTTCGCGAGGCGGTGGCCGCGTGCGCGTCGCTGCGCAGCCCGATGTTCGCGTACATGCGCGGATGGGCGCTTCAGCAGCTGTGCCGTAGCGACGAGGCCAGGAAGGCGTGGCAGAAGGCCGCCGCCGAGCCGGGCGACTACTGCTTCCCGAGCCGTCCAGAGGAATACGCGGCGCTCGCGGCGGCGGCGACGTGTGGGGCGGACGCGCAGCAGCGCGTCCCTCCCGCGGCGAACACGCACTACTACCTCGGCGAGATACTCTGGTTCCGCGACCGCAAGGACGACGCGATCGCGGCGTGGCGCGCGTGCGTGGCGCAGAAGGGCGACCACGCGCTAGCGCTTCGTTGCCTCGGCTTCGCGCTCTCGCATCCCGGCACGTACTTCACCAACACGGGCGTGCCGTCGGGCGTGGCGAACGAGGAGGCGTACGGGTTCTACCTGCGCGCGATGGAGTCGGACCCCGGCAACGCGCATGTGCTGCTGGAGGTAGACGAGCTTGCGCAGAAGCTGAAGGTTCCTGCTGCTAAGCGCCTCGCGTATCTCGAGGCGCGTCGTGCCGTGGTGGAGAAATACGATCCAGTGCTGCTGCGCCTCGCCGGCCTCTACAACGAGACGCGCCAGTTCGACAAGGCGCTCGTCATCTTGACCTCGCGCACGTTCCACGTGTGGGAGGGCGGACGCTCGCTGCTCTCCTACTTCACAGACGCGACGCTCGGCTGCGGCCTCGCGGCACGCGCGCGCGGCGACAACGAGGGGGCGGCGGCGTTCTTCCGCCGCGCGCTCGAATATCCCGAGAACCTCCAGTGCGCGCCGGGCGCGGACGCGGGCGTGGCACCGCAGGCCAACCTCTTCCTCGCCGAGTGCCGCGAGGCGCTGGGCGACGCGGACGGGGCGCGTGCCGCGCTGAAGGCCGCCTGCGCGGGCTGGAACCATCCGGGCGCAATGAACTTCTACCGCGCCGAGGCGCTTGTGCGCCTCGCGCGCGCGGAGGGCGGTGCGCCAGACGCGGCGGCGGTGAAGGCCGAGCTGTCTGCGCTGGTCGGCGAGATCGCGCGGCTGGAGAAGCCGTTCCCGAAGGAGCTACACGCGAGCCGCAAGTTCTTCGCGGGCACGTCGCAGCAGGAGGCCGAGCGGGCAAACCGTTGCCAGGCGAAGTACTTGCGCGGATTGAAATCGTTCCACGAAGGGCGCAAGGACGAGGCGGCGAAGCTGTTCGACGAGGCCGTTGCCGGCAATCCCTCGCTCGTGTGGGCCGCATACTGGCGTACCCGGTGCGCGCGATAACTTGCGTCGCGAATGCGGATCATGTAAAATGGAAGCGTGAACTTCGAGGGCACATCAGAGCATGCGGGAAAGGCGTTCCTGTGCGGGCAGCGGCGGATGCTGGTGACGACGATCGTCGGCTACACGCTGTTCTACTTCCTGCGCAAGAACCTTTCGCTCGCCATGCCGGGCCTCGCGCAGGACTATGGCATCACCAAGTCGTCGCTCGGGCTTTTCCTGACGCTGCACGGCGTGGTGTACGGTCTGGGGAAGTTCGTGTGCGGACCGCTTTCCGACCGGAGCCGTCCGCGTCGCTTCCTCTGCATCGGGCTTGGGCTCGCGCTCGCATGCAACGTCGTGTTCGGCTTCGGTCCCGTGCTGGCGAAGCTGTTCGCGGGGGGCGCGGAGGGAGCGGCGTTCACGACGGCGCTCGTTGCGGTGCTTGGCGTCGCGTGGGTGGCGAACGGCTTCTTCCAGAGCATGGGCAACCCGCCTTGCCTGAAGCTGCTGTCGCACTGGGTGCCGCCGGGCGAGCTCGCCACGAAGCTCGCGATCTGGAACTCGTCGCACTCCATAGGCGCGGGGCTGGTCACGATCCTTTGCGGCTACATCATGGGCTTGGGCGCGCTAGGTACAGATGGCGTGGGCGTGGGGATGTGGAAGTGGTGCTTCTGGGTGCCGGCGATAATCGCGGGGGTGGGGTTGGCGGCGCTTGTGGCGTGGCTACCGGGCACGCCGGAGGAGGAGGGGATGGGAGGGGCGCGCTCCTGCGCGACCGTTGCGGACGCGCAGCAGCGCGTCCCTCCCGTCACGGACGCGCAGCAGCGCGTCCCTCCCGTTGCGGACGCGCAGCAGTGCGTCCCTACTGTCGACACCGCCATGCGGCGCGTGTACCTGAATCCGGTGATATGGACGGTGGGGTTGTGCTGCTTCATGGTGTATCTCACGCGCTTTGCGATTCTCGACTGGGGACCGATGCTCATGAAGGAGGCGAAGGGCGTGTCGCTCGTCGGCGCGGGTTGGACGGTCGCATGCTTCGAGATAGCCGGCATCTTGGGCACGCTCTTTTCAGGATGGGCGACGGACCGGCTCGCTGGCGGGCGCGCTCCGCGAGTGTGCCTGTTCATGATGCTTGGCGCGGCGGCGTTCATGGGCGCGTTCTGGCTCATTCCGGCTGGGAGTTCCGCGATCCTGTACGTTGCGGCGCTTTCTGGAGCGGGGTTCTGCATCTATGGTCCGCAGGCCATGACGGGCGCGACTGCAGTCAACATCGCGAC
>CAMPAF010000366.1 GCA_946631535.1 uncultured Verrucomicrobiota bacterium | reverse complement strand
GGCACGGCGAGCGGACGCGGCGACTGGACGATTCCGCGCGTGGCGTTCGCAGGCAACTTGACCGTGACCGCCGGCGACCCGTCGCACGAAAACGCAATCTCGGCGGCGGCGGCGGAACGATAGCCGACCGTGAGCGCGTAGGCGCGTCCCTCCTGTGAGCTGACGGTGAAAGACGGCTTGATTGCGCGCGCGGGATTCACGTCCATCTCCCGCGCGGCGATTGTTCCCGGCAGGGCGTGGATGCCTTTGGGCGGGTCGCCGGACATCCACGCCGTGCGCCGTTTCATGAGCGTGCCCCAGCCGCTCCACTCGTAGTACCAGTGCGGCGGCGCGCCCCACGTCTCGCCGCCGGAGGCGGAACGGGCGTTCATTTCGTCCAGGCCCTTCTTCAACCACGTCACGGCGTCTTCGCCCAGGCCCATCCGCACGCGGTAGTGCGCATACGCGCATTCGCGCGGCGCACCTTCCGTCCCCAGCGCGCCGCGCAACTTCGGACTCGGCGCGAGCGAACGCCATCTTCCCGAACGGTGGTACGCCCGGTAGAAGACGCCGTTCTCGAAGGAAGCTTCGCCTTCGGCGTCCGTGAAGCCGGATGGCTCCCATGCGCTGAGATTGTAGCGGTAGCTCCATTCGAGTCCTTTCAGGATGCGGTTGTCGAGCGCGCCGTAGAGGTCGTCGCCCTGCAGCCAGAACGTCTCGGCGATGGCCACGTACATGAAGAGTCCGGCCATGACATGCGCCTGGTCGCGCGAGGATTCCTGACATTGCCCGTTCGCGTAGATGTAGTGGCGCAGCTGCTCGTCGTAGCCGTAGTCGGCGATGTCGCTTCTGCGTCCGCCGATCTTGAACGTCTCCATGAAGTCGTCGGCCTCGACCGGAGCGGGCGAGGTCTTGGGCGGACCCGGCTCGTAGGGATCGTCGTCGGCGCGGTGCGGCTGCGCGGTGAGATACCGCCACACGCGGTCGTACATCTTCTCGTCTTCCAGGAAGACGGCCATGGAAAGGACGGCGCGGAACGCGAAGAGTCCCTGGTTGCCGAACCGGCCGGCGTCGCCGTTCTTGAGGATCGGGTAGAACCTCTCGCGGAGCATGCGCGCGAAGCGCGTCCGGTCTTCCGCCGCCCAGCCCGGATAGTCGCGCACCAGTTCGGCGGCCTCGCAGAGGAGGAACACCTTGCCGTAGTCGAGAGAGGCGGTGCCGTGGAGGTCGAAGGAGTCGTAATGGGAGCTCGCGTTGATGAAGGCGACGGCCTTGTCGGCATAGCGCGCGTCGTCGGTCAGGCGCCACAGAAGCGCCAGGTCGTGCGCGCGCCGTCCGGCGTGTCCGAGCGTGGCGTTGCAGCGGTCAGGCACGAGGGAGGTGCCGTAGTCGGGGACGCCCTGCGCGGGATCGGACGTGCGGCAGTCGCGCAGGGCGGCGAAGGACGAGGCCCACGGCTCGCGTCCGGCGTCCACCATCGCCCGCGCCCGGTCGATGTCGGCCTGCGAACAGTCGATGCCGGGATGGACGAACGTGCGCGCGGCGGCCGTTGCGGCAATCGCAACGAGCACTCCGGCGACGATTCCCCTCTGCGTCCGCATCGGCTGTCGTCCCTCAGCGGAACACGAGGACGGTTCCCTTGGGCGCCCATTTCAGGACGAGCGACGCCCCGTCGCCGTCCTTCCGCACGGAGAAAAGCCACTTGCTACCCTTCAGCGCGGCATTGACGCTGGTGAGAAGGCTCGCCGGCGGCAGAGCGGCAATCGCGTCGGCGGAAAGAAGCGTGTAGACCTTCGAGGTGTCGGCGGCGTCGAAACCGGTCAAGTCAAGGGCGAGCGTTGCGCCATGCGCGAAGTCCACCGAAAGGCCGTTCAGACACGTGGTGGAAACGGTGTTGGCCGCAATCGCGTAGGACGCGGGAAGCGCGGCGGACGCGGGCCAGACGCCGTTCGGTCCGCCGGCGAGCGTCACGCCGGACGAAAGATTGACGGTGTGTCCGGAGAGGTCGGCGTCGTTGACGAGCGTGCCTTTCTGCATGTTGATGACGAGTGCGGGATCGTTGCCGGACTGCCCGTCGGCCAGCTGCGCGCCGAATCCCGAGCCAAGGGAGAGGGTGGCGTCGTTGGCGTGGTTCACGGTGAGCGTCACGCCGCCGTAGGTGAGGAAGCGCCCGTTCATGACGCTGGGCTCGTCGCGTCCGCCGATGTTGAACTTCCCGCTCCTCTTGATGAAGATGCCGGCGTTTTCCGACGGCCAGTTGAACGAGCCGAGGTTGACGTTCGCGTCCGCGTTGTACTCGAAGTCGATCACGCGCGTGAGGGCGTCGGGCGCGCCGGTCACGCCCCAGGCGATGTCCCTGCTTCCGAACGTGGAGGCGCTTGCCACGAAACCGCCGGCGGTGGTGAGCGCGTTCGCGGAGACGAAGTTCACCGTCCCGTTGAAGCCGCTGGTGGAGACGTCCGTCCAGCGGGGATAGCCCTTGTTCACGTCCGACGCGTCGATGTTCACGACGGCACGGGCGGGAAAGGCGGAGAGGATGTCCGCCGCCGGACGCGTGGCAGACGTGTTGCGGAGCGTGGCCTCAAGCGTGGCGCCGTCCTCCACGGCGAAGGTGCGCGAAGCGGCGAATCCCTCGCGCGTGCCGTTGTATTCGAAGGACACCTTGAGCGTTCCGTTCGACACGATGGTGTCGCCGGTGTACGACGAATACCCGGCGACGTCCAACGTCCCTTCGCCGAGCTTCACCAGGCCGCCGACGTTCGACGCGGCGAGGCCGTTCGCCCACGTGACGTCGCCCGCGCCCGTATCGACGGACACGGCCTTGGCGCTGTCCTTCACGCGGGCGGAATAGTCGTTGAAGAGCGGCGCGTCATCCCCGTCGCCGAAGGCGAGCGTGCCGCCGTTGAAGACGATGTTCGCCGTGCTGCCGTCGCCGATCACGCCCGCGCCGATCAGCTTGATGGCGCCGCCGGAGAGCGTGGTGGCGCCGACATACGTATTGGTGCCGCCGAGGACGAGCGTGCCCGAACCGACTTTCTCCAGGGCCAAGTAGGCGTTGCTGTTCTTGGAGATGTTGCCGTAGAAGGTGGAGTCGGTGCCGAGGCCGCCGATCTTGAGCGTCTGCGTGGTGTAGTTCACGATGTTGTAGATGATCGCGTTGGGGGCCGGGGCCGCAATCGCGTCGTCCGTGGAAAGTTCGCCGATCTCGATCACGCCGTTGGCGTCGCGCTTGAAGCGGAGCTGGAAGATGCCGGTGGAATCGAGGAACTTCACCTTGGCGTTGGGGAAGCCTGTCGTCCCTTCGTCCACAAACCCGCCTGCGCCGCCGTGGCCGTAGAGCGCG
>CAMPAF010000365.1 GCA_946631535.1 uncultured Verrucomicrobiota bacterium | reverse complement strand
CTGTACGACTTCGGTCCGAACCCGACGAACGCCGTGGCGAACTTCGTGAAGTTCAACCGGGTGGGCGGCGTGATCACGGTCGGCATGGACAGGGTGCCATGCGGAAGCGGGAACCTCATGCGGATGGAGAACGTCGGTGTGCCGCGCCACCATGGCCTCTACCACCTCTTCAGCGACTTCGCCGTGGGATTCGACCCAGACAAGCCGCTCAGATTCAAGCGGCTCAAGAAAGGGCACTGGCATCGCATCACGATCTACCAGCGCGCCTTCGAGCAGCCCGGCAACCGTCGGCGCGGCGCGGAGCTTTCCTTTGACATGGACGGCGACGGTCCGATTCCGCCCGCGACGATCACGACGTGGCAGAACCTTCATCCCGTCTCGCGCATCGAGTACGATTTCTACGCGGTCGAGGAGGATTCGCTCACGCTGCGCATCCGCAACCTCGATCCCGCGATGGGTTTCCACCTGTACGGATTGAGCATCGAGGTGTGCGAGGGGGGCGGGTACAGCAAGCTGTGCCCCTCCCGCGGGAGGGGCACAATTTATTGCGCCCGAGACGGTCGCGCAGGAGCGCGACCCTCCCGCGACCTCATGAGCGACACGTGGGCGGCCGTGGACGGCCTCAACCGCATGTTGCCGGACGCCGCCGCGGTTGGCGCGCCGCGAGCGAACCGCAGCGTGGGCATCTTCTACTGGACGTGGCACCGCGACGCGCGCGGCCCCTACGACAACACGAAGCTCACGGCCGCCGCGCGCGACGGCATCGTGAGCTGGCCGCCGTGCGCGTCGCACTGGTGGGGCGAGAGCGAGTACGGCTACTACCGGGCGGACGACGAGTACGTGCTCACGCACCACGCGATCCTCCTCGCGGCGGCGGGCGTGGACGCGGTGCTCTTCGACACCACGAACCCGCCGTGGACCTTCAAGGAGCAGTACGAGGCGCTCTGCCGCGCCTGGACGCGCCTCCGCGAGCAGGGCACGCCCACGCCGCAGATCGCGTTCATCTGTCCGTTCCCGTTCGGCAACCGTCCCGAACGCGCGGAGATCACGCTGGACCAGCTGTGGTACGACCTCTACAGGCCCGGCAAGTGGAAGGACCTCTGGTACTGCTGGAAGGGCAAGCCGCTCATCCTCGCCGACCCGCGCAGCGCCAAGCTGCCCGGCATGAAGGAGTTCTTCACGTTCCGCTATCCGGAGGCCGACTACCGTCGCGGACCGACGGCGCCCGACCAGTGGAGCTGGCTCGAGGTCTCGCCGCAGCACGTGTTCACCAACAGCCTTGGGCAAGCCGAGCAGATGTCCGTGGGCGTGGCCGTGAACGCGCTGCCCGGCGTGCCGGGCCCCGCGCCGATGTCCCACAAGAACGGCGCGATGGGGCGCAGCTGGCACGACGGGAAGATAGACCCCGACCCTTCGGCCGTCAACCGCGGCATCTTCTTCCAGAACCAGTGGGACTGGGCGCTGAAGCACGATCCGCTCTTCGTGTTCGTGACGGGCTGGAACGAATGGCGCGCCGGACGCATGACGAAGTGGGGCCGGTACAACGGCGAGACGGACTGCTACTTCCCCGGCGGGCTCTTCGTGGACGAGTACAACCAGGAGTACAGCCGCGACTGCGAGCCGATGAAGGGCGGCCACGGCGACAACTACTACTACCAGCTCGTGGCGAATATCCGCCGCTACAAGGGGGCGCGTCCCGCGCCCGCCGCCACGCGCACGTACGCGGTGGAGGTGGACGGCGCGTTCGCGGACTGGGCGGACGTCCAGCCCGAGTTTCGCGACGCGATCGGCGACACGATCCACCGCGACCATGCGGGCTGCGGTGAGAACATTCGCTATACGGACGCGAGCGGGCGCAACGACATCGCGGACCTCAAGGTGGCCGAGACGCCGCGGGGCGACGTGGCGTTCTACGCGAAGACGGCGAACAATCTCTCGCCGCACGCGGACCCGAACTGGATGCTCCTCTTCGTGAACGTGGACGCGAAGCAGACGACGGGCTGGTACGGGTACGACCTGCGCGTGAACCGCGACATCTCCGCCGACGGCACGACCGCCTCGCTCGATGTGTGGCGCGGTCCGGTGGTCGGCGGCTACTGGGAATGCGTGGGGCGCGTCCCGATCCGCATCGGCGCGCGGGAAATTGAGCTTTTGCTGCCGCGTGCGCGTTTCGGCAGCCAACCTCTGGACTTCCAGTTTCACTGGAAGGACAATCCCGAGAGCCTCACCCGTCTCCCGACGCTCCAGGGCGACGACGCTCCCGAGCGCCGCTTCAACTACGTCTTCCGCCGAAAGGAGATTGCATCGACACTCGTGCGTCTGCCGCATCGGGGCAAGGGGCTTGAAGGACGGTTCCACCCCACCTATGCGAGCGCGCACGACGCCGCGACTTCGCAGGCGCGGGCCGTGCCCGCGTTCCTGCGCGGCAGCGTGATGTATCAGCTCTTCACGCGCATGTTCACGCCCGAGGGGACGTTCGCCGCCGCGCGCGCAAAGCTGTCCGAACTCAAGGCGGACGGCATCGACATCATCTACCTCACGCCGCACCAGCTGGCGGACGACGACCCCGACCCGCGTTTCTGGAGCGCGCGCCAGAGGGCGTGCAATATGAACAACCCGAAGAACCCCTACCGGCAGAAGGACTTTTTCGCCGTCGATCCGGAGTACGGCACGAAGGAGGATTTGAAGGCGTTCGTGGCGGAGGCGCATCGCCTTGGCATGAAGGTGATGTTCGACCTCGTCTACTTCCACTGCGGTCCCACGGCGGTCTTCCTGAAGGATCATCCCGAGTTCATCGTGCGCAATCCCGACGGCACGCCCAAGCTGGGCGACTGGGCGTTCCCCGAGCTGGACATTGCCAAGCCGGCGGTACGCGAGTACCTCTACTCCAACATGACCGGGTTCATTCGCGACTACGACGTGGATGGTTTCCGGTGCGACGTGGCCGACATGCTGCCGGTCGAATTCTGGGAGGAGGGGTATCGCCGCTGCAAGGCGCTGAAGCCGGACATCTTCATGATGTGCGAGGGGTTGAAGGGCGACGATCAGATCGAGGCGTTCGACCTCACCTACGGGTTCTACACGCAGTGGACGATCGTCTCGATGCTGGAGGGGAAGTCCCCCGCCTCGTTGCTGGAGAAGGCGTGGCGCGCGCAGATGCGCGACTACCCGCGCGGCTTCCACTGGATGCGCTGCTTCGAGAACCACGACTTCGCGAACGTCAACCCCGGCCAGAAGCGCAAGGAGTCGCTGTACGGGCACGAGCTGAACGCGGCCATGATCGCCACCTGCTTCCTGCTGGACGGCATCCCGATGCTCTACAACGGACAGG
>CAMPAF010000364.1 GCA_946631535.1 uncultured Verrucomicrobiota bacterium | reverse complement strand
AAAGGGCCGCGCCGCTGGGTGAGAGGAACCGGGCCACCACATTGGCGGAAGCCGAGCCGTCGAAGAAGGGCACGATGGTGTTGTCGGTGCAGTGGGGATATGGCGGAACGTCCTCGTCAAGGGGCTTGATGGCGCACCACGGCTGTCCGCCGTGCCAGGCACCGGGCCGCAGACCGAACGCCTCCGAGAGGATGGGGTTGGCCGAATAGTAGACGATGGCGCGGCCGCCTTTGCGGATAAAACCGGCGAGGAGCTCGGCATCGTCGGCGGGGAGAGACGAGGCGTCAGGGACGATGACGAGCCGCGGGGTGGACTTCACGGCGGCGGAAACGGAGGGATGGAGGTCGCAATCAAGCCGGACACGGGAGAGCGTGGCGGCTACGCGGCGCGCAAGCGTTTCCATCCACGAACCTGCCGTGCCCGAGAGAACGGCGATTTCAGAGACGGGAGCGAGCGAGAGGGAGTTGACGACGAGCCTGCCCGCACCGGGCGAAGGCGAGCGCCACACGCTCACGCGCACCTCGTCTATCTTCGGCGCCTTGCCAACGGTCGGCGCGAAGTTTCCGAACGGAATGCGCAGGCGCGACGTGGCGAGCGCGGCAGTGTCTACTTGGGCGGCGGCAAGCCAGTCATCGCCGATCTTCAAGTGGAACGTTGCGGCCCTGACGGAAGCGGCACCCTCGAAAAGCTTGATGTCGAGCACGATGGCGCCAGCCGGAACGCCGGGGCTGGATGGCGTCGGCTTCACGTCCACAAAGACCCGGTCCTCCGCCGTTTTCGTGAAGTCCCACTCGAGCGACGACACGGCTGCCTGCGCCACCAGGGCTACGATGGCGCAGGTGGGCGACAGGAGCCTTTTCATGGCCCTTTGGAAGATTATCTCCACACGTACCTCTCGTCGTCATCGGCCGGTGCCTTGACGGACTGGCCAGTGGCATTGTCGGCGGCGACGACAGTTGCGGATGCCGGAACGGGCGTCTGGGCAGGGGGCGGCGCGGGCGTTGGAGCCGCTGCCGTAGGTTCCAGCGCGGCAAAGGGGTTTTCCAGTCTTACGGGAGAGTGCTCGTTGCCCGTGTTGCCGTTGTTCTTGATCATGCTGGCGGTCTCGCGCCGGTTGTTCCGGATGCGCGAACGGACCGCGTTTACCAGCGCGCCCAGAAGGAAGATGGCGGCGAGAATACCGAACACCAGATGGAAAAGGTCGTTCTCAAGCAAGTCTTCCATACCGATCAATCCTCCTTCGGCAGGATGCCCACGTCCTCGGCCGCCTGCTGCACGATAGCGCCGTCTATCTCGGGAGCCTTGGCCACGTAGCCGAGCATCAGCGCGGTATCGCAGATGTTGGTGATGCTTCTGGGCACGCCGCCAGAAAGGCGGTAAAGCTCGGATAGGGCTTCCTGGTTGAAAATCCACATGTCGCCGCCCGCCGCCATGATCTTGTGCTGGACGAACTCGATGGTCTCGCTGTGCGTGAGGGGGGCGAGCGTCCAGGTAAGCTGCACCCTGGCGCGCAGGGACTGGTAGGAACGCACCATGTCCAGAAGCTCCGGAATGCCGGCCATGATGACCGTGGCGAGCTGCTGTTCGCGTCCGTCGCTGGAGGCCAGGCGCAGGTTGGTCAGGTAGTGGATGAGGTAGAGCCCGTCGTCGTCGCCCAGATACTGCGCCTCGTCGATGAGAATCGCGTGGCGTTTCAGGGCGCCCGGCTTGCGGGAGAGCTCCTGGAGCGTCATGAGGCCGTCCGCGATCGAGGCGACCGTCCCCTTCACGCCCAGGCCGGCGATGACATGGCGCAGCAGCGCGAGGTGTCCCTTGGGGATGGCGTCGATGCGGATGAACGGGATGCCCGCCTTGGAGATGCGCTCGGTCAGGTTGGACAGGAGGAAGGACTTGCCCATGCCGAACTGACCGGTGAGGATGCCGGCGACCCGTCCTTCCGAAATCAGGTAGAAGAGCCGTGCCACGCCCTCCTCGAACTGGCTCGAGAGGTAGAGCTGATGAGGGTTGTATGAGTTGACGAACGGCGCTTCCCTGAGATTCCAATATTTCTTGTACATATCAACCTTCCTCCTTCATTGCGGCAGCGAACGAATATTTCGCGCGTTTTTTCGCTTCTGTCTCGGCGGCAGCGAACGAATACTTCGTATGGTCTCCCCTTTCGGGCATGGGTGCGGGATTAGGCATGGGCGCGGGATCGGGCATGGGCGCGGGATCGGGCATGGGCTGCGGCTCGAGACGCGAAATCTGGCCGAGTATAGACTGCGTCATGTCCATAATTTCAGGATTTGCCCCATGGGAGAATGACGCCGCGGCCGCCGGCGCCTCAATTCCTTCGGCAGGAATCTGGAATTCGCCCGACGACGTTGGAGCCGCATCGGGCTCGTCGTCCTTCACGAACCCTTCCCGCGGTACGAACTTCAGCGGCGTATCGTATGGCAGGCGGACGTTCGCCGTCAGTCCCACGTAGGTGAGCACCTTCATGAAGTAGTTGCCCAGCTTGTCGCGGCGGAACTGGATCGCGACCGAGGACTTGTTCTTCATCTCCTCCCACACCTTCTTCGCGGCAGCGGAGACAGGTTCCGGCAAGGCCACGAAGGTGGTAAGCCCGGATCCTTCGAGTATCGAGATGAATTCCGTGACGCGCTCTGGAGCGGCAGAAACGGGATGAACTTCGAGCCAGGGTCGGGCGTCCTGGATTAAGAGGACGCTCGCCGAGATGCGGCGGGCCTCCTCGATGATTTCCTCAAGCGATTCCCTGACGGGTAGCACCTCACCAGGCTTGAAGGCATGGTAGATGATCGAGAGCGCGCCGATTTCGGTGGCTTTCTCCAGATCGTAGCCGACTTCGCGCGCCCGCAGTGCGACATGGTCATCGGACTCGGCGAAGACGGCTAGGACATGCTCATCCAGCCGGTAGTAGCTGTTCAGCGCCGCGCCCACAGCCGCTTCACGGCCTTCGCCCGAGGCACCCGTCAGAAACGTCACGTGGCCGACATAGATTCCGGAGAACTTTTCATCCAGCACCGGAATCCCGATGGGAAACTTCATGATCTTGTTTGCCATCTACGCTCTCCTCCTCGCCGCCACGGCAGCTTCAAGCTCGCGCAGGCGGTTCACCATCGCGGTGATGTCCATCAGCGTGCCCACCACCAGGTCGTGGTGATCGCCCGAGCACTTCATCAGCTCGCAGAAAAGTACGTCCACGTGGTTGGGCTTGAGCGACTCGACCAGGATGGGGCCTCCGGAACCGGAATCGACCGTGTTCCTGATGACACCTTTGAAGAGCTCGGCGTTATGCCCCACGACGTCCGCAAGCGTGAAGCCGACCGTCC
>CAMPAF010000363.1 GCA_946631535.1 uncultured Verrucomicrobiota bacterium | reverse complement strand
TTGAGAAGCTCAGCGCGGCGGTCACGAGCACGCTCGGCCCGTCCGGCCGCAACGTCATCCTCGACAAGAAGTTCGGCTCCCCGCAGATCACCAAGGACGGCGTGACCGTCGCCAAGGAGATCGAGCTGGCGGATCCCTTCGAGAACATGGGCGCGCAGATGGTGCGCGAGGTGGCCTCGAAGACGAATGACGTGGCCGGCGACGGCACGACGACGGCGACGCTGCTCGCCGAGGCGATCTACCGCGAGGGCCTGAAGAACATCACGGCCGGCGCGAACCCGATGGCCCTGAAGCGCGGCATCGAGTCGGCGACGGGCGCGGTGACGGACGCCATCGCCAAGCTCGCCAAGAAGGTGAAGAGCGCAGAGGAGATCGCCCAGGTCGCGACGCTCTCCGCGAACGGCGACGAGGAGATCGGCAACATCATCTCCGACGCGATGGACAAGGTCGGCAAGGACGGCACGATCACGGTCGAGGAGGCCAAGACGCTCGAGACGACGCTTGACGTGGTCGAGGGCATGCAGTTCGACAAGGGCTACCTCTCGCCGTACTTCGTGACGGATCCCGAGGACATGGAGTGCGTGCTCGAGAACCCCTACATCCTGCTCTTCGAGAAGAAGATCTCGAACCTCCAGGACATGCTGCCGCTGCTCCAGAGCGTCGCCAAGACGGGTAAGCCGCTGATGATCATCGCGGAGGACGTCGAGGGCGAGGCGCTCGCGACGCTCGTCGTGAACAAGCTGCGCGGCACGTTCTCCGTCTGCGCCGTCAAGGCCCCGGGCTTCGGCGACCGCAGGAAGGCGATCCTCGAGGACATCGCGATCCTCACGGGCGGCAAGCTCATCAGCGAGGACCTCGGCATCAAGCTCGAGAACGTGACGCTGGACATGCTCGGCAAGGCCAAGAAGGTGACGGTCGACAAGGACAACACCACGATCGTCCAGGGCCAGGGCAAGAGCGCGGACATCTCCGCCCGCGTGGCGCTCATCAAGAAGCAGATTGAGGAGACCACCTCCGACTACGACCGCGAGAAGCTCCAGGAACGTCTGGCGAAGCTCGCCGGCGGCGTGGCGATCATCAAGGTCGGCGCGGCCACCGAGGCGGCGATGAAGGAGAAGAAGGACCGCGTGGACGACGCGCTGCACGCGACGCGCGCGGCGGTCGAGGAAGGCATCGTGGCCGGCGGCGGCGTCGCCTACCTGCGCTGCCAGAAGGCGATCGAGACGCTCAAGCTCGAAGGCGACGAGAAGGTCGGCGCGAGCATCATCGAGCGCGCGATCGAGGCGCCTCTGCGCAAGCTCGTCGCGAACGCGGGCCAGGAAGCGGCCCTCGTCGTCGCCAACGTCAAGAAGGCGGCTGGCTCGAACGGCTACAACGTCCGCACGGGCGAGTACGGCGACCTGCTGAAGTGCGGCGTCGTCGACCCGGCCAAGGTGGTGCGCACCGCGCTCCAGAACGCGGCCTCCATCGCGGGCCTGCTGCTCACGACCGACTGCATGGTGACGGACATCCCCGAGAAGAAGGACTGCAACTGCGGCCATGGCGGGCAGCCCGGCATGGACGGCGGCATGATGTAATCTCGCGAATCCAGGCGAGGGCGCGCATCGTCGCGCCCAGGCGGGTGCGGGAGCTTCGGCTCCCGCACCTAGTTCTTTCTTGGCGGGGCATGCGCGATTTGGTAGACTGTACGCCATGAAATATTCGATACTCTTTGCGCTGATGGCGACGGCCGCCCTTGGCGGGACGGTGAAAGTGCCCCTCAAGACGGGATGGCGCTTCATGAAAGCCGACGACCCGGCGGCCGGCACGAACCTTACGATGCAGGCGATGAGCGCCATCCTCGACCGCGCCGTGCGCGGCGACACGGCGAACGCGCCCGATTTCGCGTGGGCCAAGCCGGCGTTCGACGATTCAGCCTGGCGCGCGGTACGCGTCCCGCACGACTGGGGCGTGGAGCAGCCGTTCGACTCCAACCGCCCCTACGGCGACGCCTTCCTCGACGTGACCGGCGTGGGCTGGTACCGGATCAAGTTGAAAGTCGAAAGCAGAAAGTTGAAAGTCGTTGGGGCGGATGCCGGATGTCGGTCGTCGAATGTCGCTGAAGCCACCATACCGCATAACGGCAAGGTGTTCTTCGAGTGCGATGGCACGATGAGCTACGCGATGCTCTACCTGGACGGAAAGTTCCTCGGCGGGTGGCCGTATGGCTACACGCGCTGGCGGATCGACTTGACAAAGGCCCTACCGGAAGGGGAACACGTGATCGCGATACGCTGCCACAACATTCCGCACTCGTCGCGCTGGTACACGGGCGGCGGACTGTACCGCGACTGCCGCCTGCTCGTGTGCCCGGAGGACTACGTGGTGCCGGGTAGCGTCCGCATCACCACTCCGGAGGTGACGGCGGCGCGCGCGAAGGTGCGCGTGCGGTACGAGATGGCGAAGAGCGGCAAGAAGGAACGCACCTTCGAGGTGCCGCGTCCGCGCCTGTGGGACATCGACGACCCGTACCTCTATTCCGTGGACGTGGAGGGCGACACGTACCGTTACGGCATCCGCACCATAGCGTTCCATTCCGACGAGCGCCGCTTCCAGCTGAACGGGCGTACAGTGCCGCTGCAGGGCGTGTGCATGCACCACGACTTCGGCGTGTTGGGCGCGGCGTGGAACCGCGAGGCGCAGCGCCGCCGGCTGCTGCTCTTCAAGGAAGCGGGCGTGAACGCGATCCGCTCCTCTCACAACCCGCCAGACGAGGGTTTGCTGGAGTTGTGCGACGAGCTTGGCCTGCTCGTGAAGGACGAGGTGTTCGACGAGTGGCGCAAGACCGGCAACGCGGGCAAGCGCCAGAACGGCTACACCAATCTCTTCGACGTCTGGCACGAGCGCGATGTGCGCGCGTGGGTGCGCACAGACCGCAACCATCCGTGCATCATAATGTACTCCATCGGCAACGAGATCTGCGAGGGCTTCGCCAAGATCGCGCCGCTCGAGGAATTCATCGGCCTCTCGCGCCACCTTTCTAACCTGGTGACGGAGGAGGATCCCACGCGCCCGGTCACGGCTGCGAACAACAACAACGCCAACTTCACGAATAGCTATCCCGTGACGCTCGCCCTGATGGGCTGCAACTATTCCGCGTGGCAATACGAGAGGCTGCGCGAGAAGTATCCGGACGTGCCGTTCTTCGGCACGGAGACGACGTGCATGAGCATCTCGCGCGGCGAATACCACTTCCCGGCCGTGACGGACTGGAACAAGATGTCCCGCGCCGACTTCCACAACTCGTCATACTGCTGGGAGGCGGCGAACTACTCGAAGATCGGCGGCGGCTGGGCGTGTCCGC
>CAMPAF010000362.1 GCA_946631535.1 uncultured Verrucomicrobiota bacterium | reverse complement strand
GCAAGACGCTCACCACGCTCTCCGGCATCGCCGTGCCGCAGGGCTTCGAGGATTCGCTTCGCAAGCTCGGCGCGCGCGTCATCTGGTGCGAACGCTACGCGGACCACCACCGCTACGACTCGTCCGAGATCATCTTCGCGCTCAACAAGACGGCCGACCTGCATGCGGACGCGCTCATCACCACGGAGAAGGATGCCGTGCGCTTCCCGCGCCTGGAGTCGACGCCCGTGCCGTGCTACTACCTGCGCGTGGACATCGAGATCACGGCGGGCGCGGAGAACTTCGCCGCCGCCGTGGACCACATCTGCAACGTGAAGGCGCGCGCCAAGGGGTGACGGAATGGGACGCGGCGAAAAGGGCATCCTGAAGAACACGGCGGTGGTCGGCGCGATGACGGCGCTCTCTCGCGTGCTTGGCCTCGTGCGCGAGATGCTGCAGAGCCGCTTCATCGGCGCGGGCTGGGAGCAGAGCGCGTTCACGCTCGCGTTCGCGATCCCGAACATGGCGCGCAAGCTGTTCGGCGAAGGGGCGCTCACGGCGGCCTTCGTCCCTATCTTCAAGGGCGAGCTCGCAACGGAGAACATGGAGAGCGCGCGGCGGCTCGCGCGCGCAGTGATGTCGATGTCTCTCCTGATGCTCGGCGCGGCCGTGGCGCTCGGCGTGTGCGGCATCACTGCGGCGCTCGGGCTGGACGCGGCGACGACTCCGCGCGCCGTCCTCATACTCAAGCTCACGCGCATCCTCCTGCCGTACATGATCTTCATCTGCGGGGCGGCGTTCGGGATGGGCGTGCTCAACGCGATGGGACGGTTCGCCGCCGCGTCGCTGATGCCGTGCCTCCTGAACGTGTTCTGGATCGGCGCGCTCGCCTCGCTCGCGTTCTGCGGCGAGATGGAGCTGTCCGTGCGCGTGCAGCGCGTGTCGTGGGCGATCCTCATGGCCGGCTCGGCGCAGATGGCGTTCATGTTCTGGTGCATGAAGAGGCGCGGTCTCACGCCCGGCTTCACGTTCCGCGGCTGGGGCGACGCGAAGACGCGCCTCGTGTGGAAGAACACCGCGATCGCCGCGATGGGCGCAGGTGCGGTGCAGATCAACCAGATGCTTGACCAGGTGCTGGGCCAGCTTGCATCCCCGTGGGCGGCTGGCGTGATCGGCTACGCGGAGCGCCTGATGGACCTGCCTCTCGGCGTGATCGGCGTCGCGTTCGGCACGGTGCTCCTGCCGACGTTCGCGGGACACTTCGCGAAGGATGACGTGGCGGGTGCGCGCCAGGCGCTTGTCGCCTCGGTGGACAAGATGCTCTTCGTGATGATCCCTGCGGCGGCGGGACTTGGTGTCCTCGCGCCTGATGTGACGCGCGTCATCTACGAGGGGAAGGCGTTCGACGCCCTCGCCACGACACGCGTGGCCCGCGCAGTCGCATGCTATGCGATCGGGCTCGGCTTCTTCGGCATCCAGAAGTCTCTTGTGCCGTGGTTCCAGGCGCAGGGCGACATGAAGACCCCTCTGGCTGTGAGCGTGAAGGCCGTGTGCCTGAACGCTGCGCTGAACATCCTGGCTGTCGCTTTCCTGCCAGTGGAGTGGAAGCACGTGGGCCTCGCCGCGTCCACAGTCGTGTGCGCTGGCTGGTCGTGCTTGCTACTCGGCTTCGCGGCGCGGCGGCGCAACGGCTCGCTTGGCTTCTTGGCGCTCATAAGACCCGTGGGGAAAACGTGCCTCGCATCGGCGGCGATGGGCGCCGCGCTCGTCTTCGCGCGCGCGCCGCTCGCGGACTTCACAGCCGGGAGTGGCTGGGGCGCGCCTTTGTCGTCAATTGCGCAGCTTGCCGCCCTCATCGCGCTCGGCGGGGCCGTCTACTTCTCGGCCATCCTCGTCTTGCGCCATGTGCTGCCGTCTCGTCGACGCTAGAACCAGATCGAGAAGAGGTTGCCGCCGGAGCCGCAGTCCATGTCGCCGCCGCTCTGGAAGTCGCAGACCTTTGTGGAGATCGTCGGCGCGCCGTCCTTCGTGAGGTCGAGACGCCAGAGGCCCCACGTGAGGCCGTCGCCCGGAAGCGGCGTGACCCGTGCGCGGTAGCCCTTGCCGTTGACGCTCGGCTCGGTCTCCAGCTCGGCGGGAGCGTTGCCGATCACGCGCGACTTGGCGAGGACGAGCGGCCCGTGCATCACGTAGGCGGCCGGCTGCGTGCGGTAGCTCGGAATGAGGTCGCGGTTGGCCTGGGCGTTGTCGGGATAGCGCCTGAACGCCCAGCTCTTCTCGCGTGCGGCCTTGTCGGTCTCCGGACGCGCCGCGAGCCGGTCGACGACGCGCGTGTTCATGTCGAACGTGAGCGAATAGCCGTCCGCAGTCTTCGCGACGTCCATCTTCGGACACCACTCCGGCTTGCGGAACTCGACCTTGGTGGCGGGATCGCTCACCGACACCTTCACGACGTTCCCGACCGGGTAGTTGCCCGCGATCTCGAAGCGGACGCCGTCCAGCTCCACCGACGCGTCCTGGTAGAAGTTGACGTGGAACGTCCCCTTACGGTCGCGCGTGACCGTGACCGAGGCCATGTCCATGAAGGTGCGCGGCAGGTTGTTGACGCAGCAGTGGTTGTAGGCGTAGCCGCACTGGCGCTGCTCGGAGTGGCGCTTGTGTCCGCGGATGAAGAACGGACCCCACGCGCCGCCGCGCCAGATGCCGGCGAGGTAGCCGTTGAAGTACGCCACCTCCACGATGTCGAGGTACTTCACGTCTCCCGTCACGAGGAAGAGGTCCACGTTGAGGCGGATCCAGTGGATCACGTCGCAGACCTCGTTGAGCGCGTTGCAGTAGAGCGACGCGCCGATGATCTTGTCGCCGAAGCCGACGGACCCGAACACGTTCAGCTCGTTGCGCTGGAGGTTGTCGCGGATCGCCTTCGCCGTCTCGAGGCAGCGCGCGTCGCCCGTCGCGCGGTAGTATTCGATCAAGCCGTCCACGCAGCTCAGGAACTCGTACGTCTTCGCCCAGTCGCTGGGGTCCGGATACCACTCGTGGAGCGGCTCCCGCTTCGCGTTCCTGAAGAAGTTGGGGCACTCGCCGTCGGCGCGGTCCCAGTCGGGCAGCATCTCGGCGGCGAAGTCGAGGTAGGCGCGGTCGCCGGTCTCCTCGTAGAGCATCACGAGCGGCTTGAGGATCGACATCGAGGGGAGGCCGTGCATCGTGAGCGTGCCCGTGTCGTGGAGCTTCAGGTTGCGGCGGTGCAGCATGCCGATCAGCTGCTTCATCTGGCGCTCGACCGAGGCGAGGATCTCCCTGTCGCCCGTCGCCTTGTACGCCATCAGCATGCCCCACATCGCGTACTTGCGGTTCCAGATGTTCCAGAC
>CAMPAF010000361.1 GCA_946631535.1 uncultured Verrucomicrobiota bacterium | reverse complement strand
CGTCGTTCCAGTGGAAGTCGCGGTGCGGGTCCTCGCCCGTGATCTCCTTCCACGGATACACGGCACCGGCCGTCATCATCCTCTTCAGCGACGCCACGTTCGGGCAGCCGTGGTAGCCCATCTCGCTCGCGAACCAGCACGGGCTGTTCGTGTAGAACGGCACCTTGTAGTAGGCGCGCGCGCCCCAGAGGTGGTCCTCGCTCGGTTTCGCCTTGCCGGCCGCCACGTCCGGCGAGTAGTAGGGCGACGAGGGTAGATAGGGGCGCGTGAGATCATACTCGAAGAGCACGTCGGGGATCGTCTTGCGCGAGTTGCGGTCCTTGTTCGGGTCGCGGGCGAGCTTGTGGCCCACGAACCAGCGGAACGCGCCGTCGTTCTCGTTGTTGCCGCTCCAGAGCGCGAGGGACGGATGGTTGCGGTGGCGGATGACGATCGAAAGGACCTCCTCGCGCGTCGCGCGGGCGTAGTCGTCGTCCTGCGGGAACACGCCGCAGCCGGTCATGAAGTCCTGCCACACCATCACGCCGTTCGCGTCGCACCAGTCGAAGAACGCGTCGGGCTCGTACACGCCGCCGCCCCACACGCGCACCATGTTGCAGTTGAGGTCGGCCCACATCTCGAGCGTGGGGATGAGATGCTGCATGTCGCGCCCGTGGAAGCTGTCGAGCGGCACCCAGTTGGAGCCGCGGATGTAGATCGGCTCGCCGTTCACCTTGAAGAGGAACTGGCCGGGGCGGTCTGGGCCGTACACGTCGTCCCGCACGAGCTCGATCGTGCGCACGCCGATCTTGCGCGCGTCGCGCGCGAGGACCGCGCCGTCGGGCCCCACGATCTCGGCCACCGCGTCGTAGAGCGCCGCCTCGCCGCTGCCGCGCGGCCACCAGAGGTCGGCGTTCGAGAGCGTGAAGTCCACCATCGGGTGGTAGGTCACGACCGGACGCTCCTCCTTCGCGCGCACCTGGCCGCCGCGCGAGAGCGTGCAGCGGAGGCGCGCCTTGTCGAGGACGGAGAACGGCGCCTCGAGGCGCGAGCGGAACTTGAAGTCGGCGCGGCGCTTCGCCACGTCGAGGTTCTTGATCATCCACACGCACTCGCGGAGGCGCACGGGATCCTCGATCTCCAGCGAGACGCTCCGCCACAGGCCCTGCACGAACACGCGCGGGAAGATGTCCCAGCCGCCCATGTGCGCCGCCTTGCGGTAGCGCTCGCCGTCCGCGCCCGGCTCGCTCGGGCCTCCCATCTCGCCCACGGTGGCGTACTGCGCGTCGAGCAGCACGGGACGCAACAGCACCTGCACGACGTTCTCGCCCTCCTTCAGGCGGCGCGTCACGTCGAAGCGGCGCTCGATGAGCATGTTGGCGGACTCGCCGATCTTCTCGCCGTTCAGGAACACGTCGGCGAGCGTGTCGATGCCGCCGAACACAAGCACGGCGCGCGCGCCGCTCTCCACGTCCACCGCCGGCGCGTCAAAGGACTTCGTGTAGAGCCACTGGCAGGCCTCGTACGGACGCAGCTTCAGGACGTTGAGGCCCACCTCCATCGGCGGCAGGATGCCCGCGTTCACCAGGTCGAGCTCGCAGTTGCCGGGCACCGTCGCCTTCACCGTCTTGAACGGCACCTTGAGCGGCACCGAGCGCACCGCACCAGCGTCAGGCTGCGGGAAGTAGTCCAGACGCCACTCGCCGTCCAGAGGAACCCTTGCCGTTGCGCTTGCGCAAAGGGCCAGCATCGCGGTCACGGCCGTGATCATCGTCGTCGTCTTCATTGGTCTTGAGTCCTTTCCGTGGATGTTGAAGTATGCAAAAGGCGGCTAGCGGTAGGTGGTCGGGTCCTTGTCCGGGCCGAAAGGGGAGAGATCGCGCAGGTTCCTGATGATCGGCGGCAGCTTCTCCAGCACGTAGTCCACCTCGTCCATCGTGTTGTAGCGCGAGAGCGAGAAGCGGATCGAGCCGTGGACCGCTATGAACGGCACGCCCATCGCGCGGATCACGTGCGACGGGTCGAGCGAGCCGGAGGCGCACGCGGAGCCTGTGGAGATGCAGATGCCCTCGTCGGAGAGATGGTAGGCGATCGCCTCGCCCTCGATGTACTCGAAGCTGAGGTTCAGCGTGTTGGGCAGGCGGTGCGCCTGGTCGCCGTTGACGCGCACGTTCGGGCAGGCGGCGAGTATCCCGGCCTGCAGCCTGTCGCGCATCGCCGCAAGCTGCGTCGCCTCCGCCTCCATGTTCGCGGTGGCGAGCTCGCATGCCTTGGCGAGGCCCACGATGTACGGCACGTTCTCGGTGCCGGCCCGGCGTCCGCTCTCCTGGTGGCCGCCGAGCATGAACGGCTTCAGCTTAGTGCCGCGCCGCACGAAGAGGATGCCCACGCCCTTCGGCGCGTGGAACTTGTGACCCGAGATGGAAAGCATGTCCACGGGCGTCCGCTTCATGTCGAGCGGCGCCTTCCCGGCCGCCTGCACCGCGTCGGTGTGGACGACGGCCCCGCACTCCTTGGCGATCTCGGCGATCTCGCGGATCGGAAACACCGTGCCCGTCTCGTTGTTCGCCCACATGGCGGAGACGAGCGCGCGCTTCGCGCCCTTCAGTTCGGCGCGCAGGCGCTCGAGGTCGATCTGCCCCACGCCGTCCACCGGCAGCTCCACCACCTCGTGGCCCTGAGCCTTCAGGCGGCGTGCGGGCTGGAGGATGGCGGGATGCTCCACGGCGGTGGTGATCACCTTCAGGTCCTTGCCGTACCAGTCGGCCGTGCCGCGCAGCGCCGTGTTGTCGCTCTCCGTGGCGCAGGAGGTGAAAAGCACCTCGTCCGGCTCGCAGTTCAGGAACGCGGCCACCTGCTCGCGCGCCTTCGCTATGTGTGCCGCCACCTGCCCACCGAACGCATGCATGGACGACGGGTTGCCGTACAGCTCGCCGAAGAATGGCATCATCGCCTCGCGCACCTCGGGAGCGACCTGCGTGGTGGCGTTGTTGTCGAAATAGACCGTCTTGCTCATCTCTGAAACCTCGGACGGATATTTTACCACATTTCGTCCTTCGCGGCGTCCAGAATATGCGCTTTAGAATATGCGCTTCTTGTACAGGTAGAAAAGCAGCCCGACTATTCCCGCCGCGAGGATGCACGAGAGCGCCGCCAGGACGGCGAACGCGTGCTCGTAGCCCTGCAGCGGCAAGGCGACGTTCATGCCGTACGCGCTCGTGATGACCGTGGGCACGGCAAGCAGGATCGTCGCCGCCGTCATGTACTTCATCACGTTCGACAGGTTGTTGTTGATGAGCGAGGCGAAGGTGTCGAGAGTGCCGTTCAGGATGTTCGCGTGGATGGTGGCCGTCTCGAGCGCCTGCTGGTATTCGACCTGCG
>CAMPAF010000360.1 GCA_946631535.1 uncultured Verrucomicrobiota bacterium | reverse complement strand
CGAGGATTGTAAGATTGCCGCCGATTCAGCGTTTATTGATGTGGAGCCGGTGGGTGGGTTCCCCGTCACGCGCTATCCGTTCTCGGCGGTGTCGAAAAACGGCGCGGGATTCCTCTTCGGCACGCCGCTCGACGCGAAGGTGTACGAGAACCGCACCGTCACGGCGAAGGGGATCACGAGCCGCCTGCCGGTGGGGCTGCTCGCGCGCGGCGAGGGGTTGGGGACGCGGGCGAAGTTCCGCTATCTGCTCTTCCCGTTCAAGGGAACATGGGGTTTCCGCAGCGCGGCGAAGGCGTACTACGCGCGCGAGGGGCACAAGCTGCCGGCCGCGCCCGCCGGCGCGAAGGAGGGGACGTGGGTGTGGCCGATCTGGCCGTCGAGGGGACCTGCGAATCCCGACGATTTCGGGCACACATTCTGGGAGGCACCGTCGTCGATCGAGAAGCATCCCGACGCGATCCGCCGCGCGCACGAATTGGGCATCGGCGTCTTTCCCTACACCGAGGTGTGGGGCATGCGCCAGTTTTTGCCCACGGCGGCGGACGGCTCGCATCCGCCGCTCGCGGCGCGCATTGCCGAGCTGGAGGGCTGGGCCGCGCAGACGAACTCGGGTAAGGTCTGGTTCGACTCTCCGCGCGAGGAGGCCGCGCGCGCCTGCCTCAATTCCATGCCGACGAAGCCGGACGGTTCATACGCGTACATGGAAGACCACTACGACAACTGGACGACGTGGTGGCGCACGAATCCCGACCCGCGCCTTCCGAAACCGAACCGCTGCTCGATCTGCTGGGACCACACGCTCGCGCCGGGGCTCGACGGGATTGACGGCGTGTACCTCGATTCGATCGCCTACGGCTTTGCGGCCGACTTCCGCAACGTGCGGCCCGAGCACCTGGCCGTGTTTGACGCGCCGCTCGTCTACGACCTGGACACCCTCCGCCCCTGCACGGACGGCATGCAGCACATGACGGTCTTCGTCGGGTGGCTCGCCGGCAAGCTTCATCCGAAGGGCAAGCGCCTCTTCGGCAACACGTTCGGTATCTCCCATCGCTTCAACGCCACGAATCTCGATGTCTTCGGCTGCGAGGTGGGGAGCTGGGGGTCGAAGCCGTGCGAGAAGTTCCTGCATTCGGTGATCACCGATGCGCATGCCTGCGAACAGCGTTTCTTCGCGTACCGCCGGCCCGTCTCCAATCTGCTGCAGGAAGGGTACTGGGAGCGCCTCTGCAAGGAGGTGACGCATCGCGGCATGGAGATGTACATCGAGAACCAGATGTTCTACGGCTTCTACCCGGCGGTGAGCACGATCGGCGGCGAGAAGAAAAAAGGATATAGCGGCTGGCGGCGCTATTTCGATGCGAACAAGCGGTACGAGCGCGACCGCGATCTCTTCAAGGCGGCGATTCCGGTGATCCGCCGCCTGAACCGCGCGGGTTGGCAGCCAGAGACGCTCCTGCGCGCGAACATCGAGCAGGTGTGGATCGAGCGGTACGGCGAGCCCGGTGCGGGCGAATGCCTCTTCACCGTGCGGAATGCTTCTGAAAAGACCGTTGACGCCGTCCTGACGCCGGAGTTCCCCGTCAATTCGCTCACGCCAATCTGGCACGGCACCGGAATCGCGCAGTCTGAAAAGAAACGCTTTACGGTTCGTCTCGACCCTTGGCAGACCGCCGTCTTCAAGGCCGAGTGAACGCATGGAGGAATAGACGATGAAATGGAACATTGCATTGGCGGCGGTTGCCGTTTCCGGAATCGTGGCGGGCGCGGTGCCCGCGCCGTGGACGCCGGTGACGGCAAAGGACGGGACCATCTCGACGTGGGGGCGCACGTTCGCCTTCGCGTCGAACGCGCTCCCTGTGCGCGTGACAAGTGCCGGACGCGACCTGCTCGCGGGTCCGATGCGGATCGTGTGCGCCGACGGCAAGGGCGAGGAGATCGTCTGGAAGAAGGGCGGCAGCTGGGTACAGGATGCGACCGACGAGGCGGTTACGGTCTGCGCCTGGCAGGAGGCGGACATCCTGACGGCGGACGTGACGGCGCGCATCGAGTTCGACGGCATGGCGAAGATCTCGCTCGCGCTCGTGCCCGGCCCGAAGGGCAACCGCAGGGATTTCTCGCGGGCGTGGCTGGAGATTCCGCTCGTGCCCGCGCGCGCGACGCTCTTCAACTACTCGCCTGCCTCGTGGAGCAAGCTTGAGAACACGGGCGCGGTGACGGGTCCGCTCGCGTGGCCGTTCCGCTGCGCCGTATGGCTGGGCGACGAGGACGTGGGGCTGTGCTGGTTCTGCGAGAGCGACGCGGCGTTCTCGCCGGCCGATCCCGCGCGGACGATCGAGGTGCTGCCGGGCACGGACGCCACGATCCTGCGCATCCGCCTTGCAGAAGCGGCCCCAGTGCTGCCGTCCACTTGGGCCTTCGGTCTTCAGGCGACGCCCGTGAAGCCGTTCCCGAAACGTTTCAACGCGAACCACACGGTCCACGCGCCGCAGATGGGCGCGGGCATCACGATCAAGCGTCCCGAGGTGTGGTGGACCGCGCAGCGGGCGTTCCCGGAGGGGAAGATCGACGAGACGCTCGACGCCGTCGCGAAGGCCGGCACGAAGACGGTGGTGTTCCACGAGGACTGGATCCCCGTGCAGAACAACCCGGCGCCGCGCGCGGACTTCAAGGCGATCGTCGACGCCTGCCACGCGCGCGGGATGAAGGTGCTCGTCTACCAGGGCTACGAGCTCTCCCCGCTCGACCCGGCGTGGGGCGACCACCACGCGGACTGGCTGGCGAAGGACCGGAACGGAAAATTCGTGAGCTACTGGTTCCGCGAGCCGGGGCAGCGCGACTACCGGATCTGCTACAACAATTCCTCGGCCCGGCTCTGGCTGGACCGCGTCAAGAAGGCGTACGACGAGCTGGGCCTGGACGGCGTCTACCTCGACGGCACGATCATGCCGCGCGCGTGCGCGAACGAGCGGCACGGATGCGGCTGGCGCGATGCGGAAGGCAAGCTTCACGTCACCTATCCGTTCTTCGCCGTGCGGAAGATGATGCGCGAGCTGTACGAGTTCGTGGAGTCGCGCGGCGGGCGCATCGACGCGCACCAGAGCGGCTACGTGTGCCCCGCGACGCTCGCGTTCGCGCACTCCTACTGGGACGGCGAGCAGATCGCGGTGGGCGGCAACAAGAAGGACATCCGCAAGGAGCTTAACATTGACGCCTTCCGCGCCGAGTTCATGGGACGCAACCACGGCGTGCCGTGCGAGTTTCTCGCCTACGAGAAGCCGGGCTGGTGCTACGACGACGCGCTTGCGATCACGCTCCTGCACGACGTGATGGTGCGTCCGTGCGGGTTCGTGGCAGTGCCGCGCCT
>CAMPAF010000359.1 GCA_946631535.1 uncultured Verrucomicrobiota bacterium | reverse complement strand
TCAAGTTCTACATGGGCGCGAACACGCCCGAGCGCAAGGACTACATCATGGACAACCTCGTCTGCGACTCCAGCGAGTTCTGACGTGTACAGTTGGAGTCAACAGAGGTCTGTGTGCCGCGTGGGCGGTATGGACCGAAAAGGAGTACAGATGAAGAAACTGATTGTTTTGCTGGTTCTGGCGGGCACGGCGTCGTCGTTTGGCACGCCCGTGTTCAACAACGGCGTCCTGACGTACACCGTCGCGGCGGACGCAACCGAGACGGAGGCGAACACGTTCGCCTCGTACGGCACGGTGACGAGCGTCGTGAAGGAAGGCGCCGGCACGCTCAAGCTGACCGTCTCCAACAGCTCGTACGGCGGCACGGTCGACATCAAGGCCGGCATCGTCGACTGCGCGCACGGCCATGCGCTCGGCAGCGCGAGCGGAACCGTGTACGTGCGCGACGGCGCGCAGCTGAAGCCCACGTTTTCGTCGGCCCAGGGAGACGCCTACATCTCGCCGCCCGTGCACATCATCGGCGAGGGACCTGACGGCAACGGCGCGATCCGCGCGGCGAACAGCGGCATGGGCGACAACATGTTTTCCAAGGGCGTCATCCTGGACGGTCCGGCCACGGTGGGCGGCACCACGCGCATCGGATTCTACTTGTACATGAACGGTTACACGCTGACGGACAAGGTTTCGGCGGAACACCTCGTCCGCGGCGTCAGCTCCACGGCACCCGGCAACATCGTCTATTCGGGCGGATACCGTTTTGTCGTGTCGGGAACCTTCAACGGTTCTTCGGCGAACACGCTCACGATCGCCAAGGCGGGCGGAACCGTCTGCTTCTGGAACTCGGCGGCAAACACGCCCTGGACGCTGCTGGTGAACGAGAACGCCTCCATCGCCTCGGGATTCGGCACCGACAAGAGCCGGAACAGATGGCACGGCCCCGTGGTGATCGCCGACGGAAAGACGCTCTCGCTCACGCACTACAGCTGGCCCGCCGCAGGCGTTGCCGTCGGCGTGAGCGGACCGATCTCGGGCAATGGCAATCTGGTGGTCACGGCAAGCAACTATTCGGGACTCAAGGCGTATCTTTCGGGCGTCAACACCTACACGGGCGGCACCACGGTCAAGAACAACGGCACCTTGTATGCGGAAAAGGACAAGTCGATCCCCGCGACGGGAGCTATCACGCTTTCCGGCGGGCACATGAATTTCGTTGCAGATGCCAACGCATGGACCATGACGGAACTCGCGAAGCGGCTCGTCAACGTGACGGGCACGAGCGGAAACGCCGTCATCTACACGTCTTCCGGAAAGTCGGCCACGGACGACGTGGGCTTCACGGTGACTTCCGGGGAAGGCAGCCTGATCGGACATGGCGGCGAAGGTTCGCTCGTCACGACGGGCCCGATCGCGGGCAAGCCGAAGCTGTACAACGCCAGCGGCACGTGGACGGTGCAGTCGCCCACGCTCGACATCCACGGCTTCAACGTGACGGCGGGCACGCTCGCGCTCGACGGCGCCGGGTATGCCTGGACGTCGAACTACGCCTCCTACGTGGGCGGCGACGCGACGAAGATTGGCACGCTCGTCGTCAAGGACTCGGTCGTGGACGGCAAGCTGTCGCTCTCCGGCAGCAGTCCCGGAGCCTACACGCACCTCGGCCACTCGGTGGCGGGCGCGCGCGGCCTCTTGAAGGTGGAGGACGGCGGCGCGTTCACGAACAAGCTCTTCATTGGGCATAACGCAAAGATGTGCGGCGCGGTCTACCAGACGGGCGGCAACGTGCTCATGAGCTGCAACTCCACGGCCGACGGCATGTGGGGATCGGGCGGATACGGGTTCTACGATGCCGCCGGCGGCGAGTTGGGGATCGGGCACTGCCTCAACATCGGCGGCAACGGCACGTCCGGCACCGGCATCCTGCGCGTCTCGGGCGGCTCGGCGATCGCCCGTGGCGACATGTTCGTCTGCTCGGGCGCAACCGGCGTGGTGCACGTGACGGGCGGGCGGCTGGAGGTGACGCAATGGTTGCGTCTTGGCCAGAAGGAGTGGGCGGAAGGCAGCGCGAGAGGAACCGGCATCTTGACGATCGACGGCCCGGACGCCGTCGTCAAGGTCGGCAACGTCCTGTCTCTCGGCCAGCGCCTCAGCCCGGCGATCGGCATATTGAACATCAATGGCGGTACGCTTGAAGTGGTTAATCCGATTCAAAACTCTCCAAACAACGGGGCAACGACGTTCTATACCGACGCGAGCCAGAAGGAGGGGTACGTCAACTTCAACGGCGGCACGTTGCGTTCAATGAAAGCGGACTTGTATCTGTTTGGCACGGGCGCGCTGACGAAGCCGACGAAGGTGACGGTGTTCGCGGGCGGCGCGGTCATCGACGCGAACGGACACAACTCGTTCGTGAGCGCTCCGCTCGAAGTGCCGTCCGGATGGGGCGTCGCCTCCATCGCGCTCCCGCAGGACTTTGCGCGGACCGATTGGCTGGGGCCGCAGCACGTCTCGATCCTCGGCGGATCCGGACGCGGCGCGACGGCGATCACCGACTTCGACGCGACGTCTGGCACGATCAGCCGCGTCATCGTCACGTCGCCGGGCCAGGACTATGCGGAAGGCGACACGCTTGCCGTCAGCATCCCCAACAACCACTACACCTCAAATCTTGTCTGCACGGCCACGCTGGCGCCGCTCGCCTCGGGCGGACTCACGGTCACGAACAGCGCGGCGACCGCAGGCACGATAACGCTGAACGCCGTCAACACCTACACGGGCGCGACCGTGGTCGCGGCCGGCACGCTGAAGATCGGCGTGGCGAACGCCATCGCGGCCTCGCGCGCCGCGCTGGTGGCGCCGGGCGCGACGCTGAACCTGAACAACCTGGGAGACCTCTCGGTGGATTCGCTCGGCGGCGGCGGCACGGTGGCGAACGGCAACGTGACGGCGGGGACGCTCTCCTTCCCCGCCGGCATGGCGACGAACGGCCCGCTCACGCTCACGGGCCGCCTGACGCTCGGCGCAAACGCGCGGGTGGCCGTGACGGGCGTGGACGACTCCTTCCCTCAAAAGACCTGCGTCTTGCTGAGCGCCGCCGGTGGCATCGACGGGACCGTCGCCGGACTCGACGGTTTCGAAGGAACCGAGCATCCTCGGCTGTGGAATGTGGTGAAGGACGGCAACACGTTGCGGCTTTTCTATTCCCGCGGCACGCAGATTCTCATCCGCTAACACTGCCGCTCCCGCTAACTGGGAAAGCCGCCTTCCAGGCGGCGGGGGCCGTTTGCAATCCTCGCCGGGTGTTTGCGGGGAACGGCTTGCTTTGCTATACTTTGCGCTGCAAGGAGACAGCGGCGCTTTCATGGAAG
>CAMPAF010000358.1 GCA_946631535.1 uncultured Verrucomicrobiota bacterium | reverse complement strand
TTGCGGCGAAACAAGCCGCATATTGACACGGCAAGGCAATGCTAGCACTGCAAGGTTAGCAAGTAAGCAGCGAAAATCCGGGATAAGGGTGTAAGCCTGCCTGCGGTTGACTTTGGCCGGGGCGTTTTGCTATCATAGCGGTCTCAAAACAAGGATGACCGTCATGAAGAAATGTCTTTCGATTTCCGCCGCCGCCGCTCTCGCCGCGCTGTGCTCCGGCTGCTTCACCGCTCCGTTCATGCCGCCGCAGGGCATCATAACGTCCTACTCCGCGCCGCTCACGACCGAGGGCCCTTGCAAGGAGGGTGCGAAGAAGGGGTCCTCAAGCGCGATCAACGTACTCTGCCTTCTTACCGTCGGCGACTGCTCGTTGAATGCGGCCATAAAGGACGGCGGCTTGAAGGAGATGTATTATGCCGACTATGAATATATGAACGTTCTCTGGCTGTTTCAGAAGGTGACGGTCGATGTTGTCGGCGAATAGAGCTTGTCGGCTGCTTGCCCTTCCGCTTCTCGCGGTGGCGCTCGCGGGCTGCATGATGCCGGTCAACCGCAGCTCGCTTGCACTTCCCGGCGGACTTGTCGCGGTCTGCAAAGCGCCGCTCGCCGGCAGTTTCCAGGCGTGCACCGGCCTTGACGGACTCAAGAAGGGGCAGGCCACGGACATTGTCTACCTGCAATATTACATCCCTCTTGCCACGGCCGGCAACGCGACGCTGCGCAGAGCCATGCGCGAAGGCGGCATAACGGAACTTTGCTACGCCGACTATTCGGCAAGGTGGTATCTGTTCTTCGGGATGTACAGCGTGACCGCATACGGACGCTAGAGGATGAAGATTCATTTGATGGGTGTCGGAGGTGTCGGCATGGCCGGCCTGGCGGTTCTGCTCAAGGCGCGCGGGCACGAGGTCTCGGGCTGCGATATTTCGCCTTCGCGCCGCACGGCGTGGCTGGAGTCTCAGGGGATTCCGGTGGCTTTCGGTCATGACGCGGGCCACGTCCTTGGCGCAGATCTGCTCGTCGTGACGCCCGCAGTGCCTTCCGGCCATCCGGAAACAGCCGCGGCGAAAAGGGTGGTTTCGCGCGGCGAGGCGCTCGCCGAAATTGTCGGCGGATGCGATTCGGTGGCGGTATGCGGCTCCCACGGCAAGACCACGACCGCCTCCTTCACGGCGCGTCTGCTCATCGCGCTGGGCGAGAACGTAGAGTGGGCGATAGGCGGTGAAACGGGCGGCTTTCCCGTGGCGGGGCGCGTCCGCGGCGCTTGCGGCGGCGCCGACGTGCTGGTGGTGGAGGCCGACGAATCGGACGGCACCCTTTCCCTCTACCGTGCGAAGACGCTTGTGGTTACAAACTGCGAATACGACCACCCGGACCATTTCAAGACCCCGGCGGACTACCGTGCCTGCTACGAGACGGCGATGCGGCAGGCGGGCGATGTAATCGAGGCGACCGCTCTTGCGCCGCTCGCGGAACTGTCCGCCGTTCTTGCGCCGCTTGCGCCGCACAACCGCGCAAACGCCCGCGCCGCGGCGGAGGTCGCGCTTAGGCGCGGTCATGCGATCGAGGCCGTCGCCGCGGCGCTGCCGGGCGTCGTCGCGGCGCTGCCCGACAGACGTTTCCAGACGCTCCGCAGCGAGGACGGCATGACGGTCGTCACCGACTACGCGCACCATCCGACCGAGATGGCCTGCGCCGTCGGCATGGCGCGCGCGATATGCCGTGGACGGCTCAGGGTTCTGTTCCAGCCCCACCGCCATTCGCGCACCAAGGCGCTTGTCGCCGATTTCCCGGCGGCGTTCACCGGGGCCGATGAGGTTGTGATATGCCCTACATATGCGGCGTTCGAGCCTCCCGTGGAGGGCGGCGGCTCGGCCGATCTGTACGCGGCGTGCCGTGCGCACTGGGGCGCGGAAGGGCCGCGCTTTTTCCTGGCGAGGTCTTGCGAGGAGGCCTGGTGGCACGCGCGGCGCACGATGCAGGAAGGGGACGTCACCTTGATTCTCGGCGCGGGCGACATAATAGCCGTCGCGGGGCTTGTCCGTTCGTGGGCGCAGCCGCCGGAAATACGGCACTGGACGGGCGCAGGCTCCAATACGTGGAAAAGCGATCTTTCGACCGGCGAGATTTATGAACGCACAAAAGGGCGTGCGGACATGCCCGGCGCGTCGCTTGCAATCCCGTGGATGGCCGGCATCCCGGGGACTGTCGGTGGCTGGATAAAGATGAATGCGGGAGCGTTCGGTCATTCGATATCCGAGGTTCTGAAGCGTGTCAAGGTCGACGGACGCTGGCTCGATGCAGGCGAGTGCGGTTTCGGCTACAGGCGCTCGGCGATCTGCGGAGAGATACAGGATTTCGAGCTGGTTGGCGATCTGCCGCAGGGCGGCGCGGCGGAGTATCTTGCGCGCAGGCCCGGCTTCCCGCCACGCACGAAGGGAAGCGTGTTCAAGAACCCGCCGGGCGATCACGCGGGACGCCTTCTGGAGGCGGCCGGATGCAAGGGGCTGCGTGTCGGCGGCGCGTATGTGTGGGAGAGCCATGCAAACGTGATTGCAATGGATGAGGGTGCGGTCGCGTCGGACTATCTGGCTCTGGCGAAAATCATGCGGCGGCGGGTGGAACTTCGCTGCGGCGTCGCGCTTGAGCCGGAGGTGTGCGGCCTCGCGGGGGTTTAGCGCGCCTTCGCCGCGACGCCTCTCGCAGGCGCGGAAGCGCGTCATGTCGGCGTGGACGGCGCATGCGGTCGAAGGAAGGCCGTGCCAGCCCCGCTTGACGAGGAGGCTGGATATCGTCTGCATGTGTGCGACCGTCGAGCGTTCGTCCGCAGTCCCGGCGACACGCTGAAGCTCCGCGACGACGGCGAAGTACTGCGAAGCGAACTGCTTGGCCGTGGCGAGCGCGCGGCGCGGATCCTTGTCGTACATTGCATCGTAGGCCGAATTTGCAAACATGGCCGCCGCAAGGAGAAGCCTTACCTTTTCGCGCTGCGTGTCGGTAAGACCTTCGTGCACCCTCGCCCAGCGGCTCTCCATCTCTTCGATTTTCGTCATGCTCACAGCCCTGCCTTTCTGCCAAGCCTGGCGTTGAGGGCTGCGCCGCGGTTGCGCACGTCCTCGCCCGCGCGTATCTCGGACCAGAAGGCCGCAAGCTCGTCGCGCATGAAGTCTTCCGGCAGCGCGTTTGCGAGCTGGCGCCAGCGGCGGACGGAGTGCCAGCTTGCGGTAAGGGCGAGGCAGATCGCGACCGGCGAGTACTGCGGATCGTAGAACGCTCCGTCGCCGCCGCGGCGGATTTCCGCGATGAAGCGGTCCACTTCCTGCTTCAATGGAGTGGAATGGGATGGAATGGAATGGTTTGTAATACTGGTACT
>CAMPAF010000357.1 GCA_946631535.1 uncultured Verrucomicrobiota bacterium | reverse complement strand
GCATCGTCTTCGACGTCACGCCCGAGACGTTCCGCTACGGCGCCTACGCGCGCACGAACGCGACGCACCGCCAGTACCTGCTCGCCAAGACGGTCGGACTCCTCTTCGCCGACACGCGCAACCTCGGCTACGACAAGAACAACATCCTGATCCACGGCCCGCGCCGCTGGTACGGCGAGCCGCGCTTTCCGCTGGAGGGGACCGACAAGTTCCTCGAGCCCGTCTGGCACCGCGCCTCGCTCGACCTCCTCGCCGCCCTCGCCCTCACGGGCCCCGACCGGTTCGTCGGCACCGTGGTGTCCTACCGGGCCGGCCACACGCAGGACTGCGACGCCGTGCGTGCCCTCTACCGCAACGACCTCCTTGTCCGCACCTGACCATGGAACAGACGCTCGACAACATCCGCAACTTCTGCATCATCGCGCACGTGGACCACGGCAAGACCACGCTGTCGGACCGCATCCTCGAGCTCACGCACGCCGTCAGCGCGCGCGAGCTGAAGGAGCAGACCCTCGACGCCATGGACCTCGAGCGCGAGCGCGGCATCACGATCAAGAGCCATCCGGTGTCGATGGAGTACAAGGCGCAGGACGGCAAGACCTACCTCTTCAACCTTCTCGACACGCCCGGCCACGTGGACTTCGCCTACGAGGTGAGCCGCTCGATGGGCGCCTGCGAGGGCGCGCTCCTCGTGGTCGACGCCGCGCAGGGCGTGGAGGCCCAGACCGTCGCGAACACCTACTTCGCGCAGGACGCCCACCTCGAGATCGTGCCCGTCCTCAACAAGGTGGACCTCCCCGGCGCCGACGTGAAGGAGGTGAGCCGCGAGATCGAGGACATCCTCGCGATCCCGATGGACGACCCGCTCCTCGTGAGCGCGAAGACGGGCGTGGGGTGTCCCGAGGTGCTCGAGGCGATCGTGAAGCGCATCCCGCCGCCGAAGACGCGCGGCGCGGACGCGCCCCTGCGCGCGCTCGTGTTCGACAGCGTGTTCGACGAGTTCCGCGGCGTGATCACCTACGTGCGCGTGGTGGACGGCAGCGTGAAGGCCGGCCAGGGCGTCACGTTCATGGGATCGCACGTCTCGACAACCATCCACGAAGTGGGCATCTTCTCGCCCGGCAAGAAGCCGGTCGACTGCCTCTCCGCCGGACAGGTCGGCTACCTCGTGGGCACGGTGAAGGACCCGAGCGAGATCAAGATCGGCGACACCGTGACCACCTCGAAGTTCGGCGCGGACGAGGCGCTGCCCGGTTTCCACGACATCCACCCCACGGTGTTCTGCGGCATCTACCCGATGTCCACGGACGAGTTCCCGAAGGTGGAGCAGGGCCTCGAGAAGCTCCACCTCAACGACAGCGCGTTCACCTTCCACCACGAGAGCTCCATCGCCCTCGGCTTCGGCTTCCGGTGTGGCTTCCTCGGCCTCCTCCACATGGAGATCGTGCAGGAACGCCTGCGGCGCGAGTTCGGGCTCGACATCATCTCCACCACGCCGGGCGTCGTCTACAAGCTCAAGATGAAGGGCGGCGAGGAGCGCGACCTCGACAACCCGCTCCAGATGCCGGACCCCTCCACGCTGGAATCCATCTCCGAGCCCGTCCTCAAGGCCCGCATCATCACGCCCAACGAGTCGATCGGCGACGTGATGCGCATCGTGATGGACCGGCGTGGCACGGTGGAGGGCACGGAGTCGATGGACGCGAAGCGCGTGATGCTCCACTGCCGTCTGCCGCTGAACGAGATCCTCATCGACTTCCACGACACGCTCAAGAGCGTCTCGCACGGCTACGCCTCGATGGACTACGAGCCCGACGGCTACCAGGAGAGCGACATCGTGCGCATGGACGTGCTCCTGAACGGCGAGACCGTGGACGCCTTCGCGACGATGGTGCACCGCTCCAAGGCACGCGCGCGCGGCATCCAGATCTGCAAGGCGCTCGCCGATACGATCCCGCCCCATCAGTTCAAGATCCCCGTGCAGGCCGCGATCGGCCGCGAGATCATCGCGCGCGAGGACATCCGCCCGTTCCGCAAGGACGTGCTGGCGAAGCTGTACGGCGGCGACGTGACGCGCAAGATGAAGGTGCTCGAGAAGCAGAAGCGCGGCAAGGCGCGCATGAAGGAATTCGGACATGTCAACGTGCCGCAGTCGGCGTTCATCGCCGTCCTGAAGGGCACCGTGAAGGAATCGTGAAGGAGAATAGAAGATGTCACCCACATTGGAGAAGGTCGCGGCGGCGCCGCAGGACTACCCGTTCGACGTGGACACGCTCGGCGAGTGCCGCATCGCGTCGCCCGTGCGCAAGCACGAGTTCGTGCCCGACGGCGCGCGCGTCTTGATGAGCGCGGACGTGCCGCTCCTCGGCTGGCTGCGCGAGAAGCTCGGCCGCGAGCCGTCGTTCGAGCGCGCCGGCCCCAAGGCGAAGATCTTCCACGACCCCAGCTGGACGCGCGCGGGCATCCTCACGGCGGGCGGTCTCTGCCCCGGCCTCAACAACGTGATCAAGGGCCTCGTGGAGATCCTCTCCTTCGACTACGGCATCCAGACCATCTACGGCATCCGCTTCGGCTACGCCGGACTCAATCCGGCCTGCAGCAGCACGCCGCTGATGCTGGACCCCGACGCGGTCGATACGATCCACGAGCACGGCGGCACGATCCTCGGCAGCTCGCGCGGACGTCAGCCGACCGAGGTCATCGTCGACACGCTCGTGCGGATGAACATCAACGTCCTCTTCTGCATCGGCGGCGACGGCTCGCTCCGCTGCGCGCGCGACGTGGCGGAGGAGTGTCTGCGGCGCAAGCTCTCCATCTCCGTGATCGGCGTGCCGAAGACGATCGACAACGACCTCCAGTTCGTGGGGCCGAGTTTCGGCTTCGAGACGGCCGTCGCGGAGGCCACGCACGTGATCCGCGACGCGCACGTGGAGGCGAAGGGGACGTTCAACGGCATCGGCCTCGTGAAGCTCATGGGCCGCGACTCCGGCTTCATCGCCGCCTACGCCGCCGTGGCGAACCCCGTGGTGAATTTCTGCCTCATCCCCGAGACGGACTTCGACATGGACGGTCCGCAGGGCCTCCTCGCCGCGCTGGAGCGCCGCTTCCAGAGCGGCAAGACGCACGCCGTGATCGTCGTGGCGGAGGGCGCGGGGCAGAAGTTCTTCCAGAACGCGGAAGAGACGCGCGACGCGAGCGGCAACGTGCTCAAGAAGGACATCGGCGACTATCTCAAGCGCCGCATCTCGGCCTACTTCAAGGAGAAGGGCATCGAGGCGAGCGTGAAGTACTTCGACCCGAGCTACATGATCCGCAGCGTGCCCGCGCGCGGCACGGACGCCATCCGCTGCTACCTCCTCGCGCGCGCGGCGGTGCA
>CAMPAF010000356.1 GCA_946631535.1 uncultured Verrucomicrobiota bacterium | reverse complement strand
CCGCTCGACGACCGCGCGATCGCCGACGCGAAGCGCTACAGCGGAAACGGCGTGGGTACGTTCCTGAAGGGAACGAAGAAGGAGATGGTGGACAAGGCTCACGCCGCCGGCCTGCGCGTGGCGATGTGGATGATCAACACGAAGGAGGAGTACGAGCTGGCCAAGTCCCTGGGTGCCGACACGGTCACTTCCGACTATCCTATACGCCTGCTGGGCGAGCTGAGAAAATGAGATGATTGAAAACCTCAAGAAAACAAGGGCAGAAACATGAAGGAGATGACCGTGTCAGAGTGTCCTCTGGAGTCTTTGCAAAAGAAACGCATGAACAACCCAAAAAGGCGGAAAGTCGCTGCAATCGGGACTGAAATCTGCAGAAAGCAGGTGTTGTTCTGCATTGCAGCGGCACTGTTGGCGTCCGCCACATGCGCGGCGGCAGCGGTCGACCTCAACGGCGCGTGGAAGCTGGAGACGTTCGCCCAGCCGGACGACGGCGCGGTGCGGTCGCTGCCGCTGCCGAAGGGGCTGGCGGTCAAGAGCTATCAGGCGATGGTGCCCGGCTGCTGCGAGGAGGCCGTCATGCGGGCCGGGGAACTGCCCGATCCGATGGTCTCCACGAACGCCTTCGCGTGGTGGGCGTACGAAGGGCACCAGTGGCTCTACACGAAGACGTTCCGCTGTCCGGCGCGGAAGCCGGGCGAACGGGCCGTGCTCGTGTTCGACGGCATCGACACGCTCGCGGACGTGTTCCTCAACGGCGAGAAGGTCGGCGAGGCGGACAACATGCTCATCCCGCACGAGTTCGACGTGACGGGCAAGGTGCGCGAAGGCGCGGAGAACACGGTGCAGGTGCTGATCCGTCCGGTGGGCCTCGCGTCGGCGGAGGTGAGCCTCGGCGAGCTCGGCTACACGATGAGCGGCGGCGCGAGCCACGAGCACTTCCGCAAGGCGCCGTACATGTACGGGTGGGACACGATGCCGCACCTCGCCGTGAGCGGCATCTGGCGCGACGTGCGGCTCGAGGTGCGTCCGGCGGCCCGCATCGAGGAGCCGGCGTGGATCGTGCGCGACCTGAACGTCAAGTCGCGCTGGGCGCACGTCCTCGCGCGCGCCCGCATCCCCGCGCCGTTCCGCCATTGCCACAAGGCAACCGTGCGCGCCACGCTCTCGCGCGGCGGCAAAGTCGTCGCCTCCGGCTCGCGCGTATACAGGGGACCGCACTGCGGCGTGGGCCTGTCGCTCTCGAATGCCGAGCTCTGGTGGCCGCGCGGCGCGGGCGCGCAGCCGCTCTACGACGCGGCGATCGAGCTGGTGGGCGCGGACGGGGCGGTCCTCGCGCGCGACGTGCGCCGGATCGGCATCCGCACCGTCGAGCTCGAGTACGACGACCGCAAGCTGCCGGAGCGTCCGGGACGCTTCCTCTTCAAGGTCAACGGCGAGCCGATCTACGTGCGCGGCGTCGACTGGATCCCGCTCGACCCCATCCCGTCCCGCCAGGCTGCGCAGCTCGCGTGGACGCTGCCGATGATGGCCGACCTCAACTGCAATCTCGTGCGCGTGTGGGGCGGCGGCGTGTACGAGCCGGACGCGTTCTTCGACTGGTGCGACGAGAACGGCGTGATGGTGTGGCAGGACTTCATGATGGCCTGCACGATGCCGCCGATGAACGACGCGTTCGCCAAGGCCATCGAGAAGGAGGTGCGCGCCGTCGTGGTGCGCCACCGCAACCATCCGTCGATCGCGCTCTGGGCCGGCGACAACGAGAACGACCAGGCCGGCGGCTGGGGCCTCGGCAAGAAGCTCATGCGCGACCCCAACAAGAACCGCATCACGCGCGAGACGATCCCCGCCGTGCTGAACGAGTACGACGTGACGCGTCCCTACTTGCCCAGCTCGCCCTACGTGAGCACCGCCGCGTTCAAGGGCGAGACCGAGCCGTGCGAGGACCACCTCTGGGGCGGTCCGCGCGCGTGGTGGAAGACGCCCTACTACACGAACAACGCCTGCTGGTTCTGCAGCGAGGGCGGCGCGCACGCGTTGCCCGCCCGCTCGACGATCGAGAAGATGATTCCCGCCGACGACGTGGTGCGCATCTGGTCGAACCCCGACGCGAAGGAATGGAAGAAGCTCGACTGGATGCCGCAGTGGCGCTACCGCGCGACCTGCCCCTATCTGGAGCCGAACGTCTACCCGTGGTCGCGCAACGACCTGATCCTCAAGCAGACGTCGGCGTTGTTCGGCGACGTGCCGCGCCACGACCTCGACCTCTTCATCGCGCAGTCGCAGAGCGCGCAGGCGGAGGCCATCAAGTTCCAGGTGGAGCTCTTCCGCTCGCAGAAGTTCACGAAGAAGGGCGGGTTCGTGGTGTGGAACCTGCGCGACGGCTGGCCGACCATTTCCGACGCGATCAGCGACTATTACGGCGACAAGAAGAAATCCTACCATTACCTCAAGCGGGCGTTCAGCACGGTGCTGCCGATCGTGACGGACTTCGGCCGGCTCGTGATCGTCAACGACGCGCGCGAGGTCGTGAAGGGGCATGTCAAGCTGACGGAGGCGGCGACAGGCCAGGTCGTGCTGGAGCGCGACTACGAGGCGGCGGCGAACGCCGTGACCGACCTCGCCCCGATCGCGTGGGACGGACAGGGGATGTTCATCATCGATTATACTGTGCAATGCACGCTGGGTCGGGACGCCCCGCAAACCTATCGCACGCACTACCTTCACGGCGAGCCGCCGTTCAAATGGGTGGACTACAAGGAATGGATAAAGGGCCTCTGACATGAGCAACGCAATCAAGGCGATCGTGTGCGACTTCGACGGGACGTTCTCCACCCTGCGCTGCGGGTGGGAGGCCGTGATGAAGCGCATGATGATGAAGTATCTGCCCGACGAGGCGTGGATCGACGCCTTCATCGGCGAGACGACGGGTGTGCAGACGATCCTCCAGATGAAGGGGTTTCTGGCGGAATTGAGGCGCCGTGGCATCACCGGCTCCTCCGACGATCCATGGTTCTACAAGAACGCGTACAACGACATGCTGATGGAATCCGTCGCCGTGAAGCGCGACGAGGTGCTGGCGGGCAAGGTGTCGGCGGCGACCTACCACGTGCCGGGCGCGCGCCTGTTCCTGCAGGCGCTGAAGACGCGCGGCGTGAAAATCTTCTTCGCGAGCGGGACGGACGAGGCGGATGTGCGGGCCGAGGCGGCGGCGTTGGGGTTCGCCGGGTTTGCGGACGGCATCGCGGGCGCGCTCCCGAAGAGCGAGGCCTGCGCGAAGGAGGCGGCGCTGAAGCGCCTCGTGGAGCAGGCGGGCGTGGCGCCGGACGAGCTGGCGGTGGTCGGCGACGGCAAGGTGGAGATTGCGCTCGGCAAGGCGCTCG
>CAMPAF010000355.1 GCA_946631535.1 uncultured Verrucomicrobiota bacterium | reverse complement strand
TGCGCCGATCATGGTTGCCCATGCCCACCGTCACGGTGATGCCCGCGTCCTCCAGAAGCTTGAACGTCGGCCGCGAGGCGTCGTAGTCCGCGCCCAGCCCGCAGACGTGCGCCAAGTCGCCGAACACGAGCACGTTGCGCGGCAGCGGGCGCATCTTCAGGATCTCCGCCACCGACTCCTTCAGCTTCTTGCGCGCCCACTTGCAGGTCTGGGCCGCGCCCGCGTGGACGTCGGAGAGGAAGACGAGCAGGTTGTCGTCGAAGTCCGCCTCATCCTTGGCGAAGAGCTTCTGCGGCCTCGCCGCTAGCGCGGCGGCCAGCCCGCCGATGAAGAATCTTCTTGTCACCTTCCTATGGTCCTTTCTGACTGAAAACAACCGTCATGCCGTCCGCCACGTCCACAGGCCGGAGTCCTTGGCGACGATGCCCCGCCCGTCACCGTGCCCGTGTTTCCGTACGCGACGGCCCCGCCGACTCGTACGCCCGCTTATCGCAGGATGATGTACGTGCCGAGCTCGGGGCCGAGCATCCGCAGGCTGTAGCGATTCCACTGCACCCACGTGCCGCCGCCCGTCTGGAAATGCGGCTCGATCACGTTCCAGCCGGGCAACAGCGCGCCGGGCTCGAACGAGATCGTCCGCTCCGCGTTGGGGAGACCAGTCGGCGCGCTGAACGCCTCGGTTCCGTTGACGTTGACCGTAAAGGCCGCGGAGCTGTTCGGGTCATTAATCGTGCGGAACGTGAACTCGAACGGGAAGTTCTCCGCCAGCCACGGCGGCACGTAGAAGTGTAGGCGGTTGCTGGAATTGCCCCCCGTGACGGCGCGCGTGACGTGCGCCATGTTCAGGTCGCCCACGTAGTAGTCCTTGATCGCGATCTGCCCCTCGTGCGTGAAGTTCCCGCCCACGCCGGAGACGAGCGCCCACGAGCCGAGCATCTCGACCTTGTCGATCGCGAGCGACCCCGTGCCGCCCAGCGTGAGCGTGGCGACGTTCTCGCCCGCATGGATCGCGCCGCCCTTCACGACCCACCACACGTTGCTGCCCGTCCCCACCGGCTTCGCGCCGAACCGCGCGCCGTTGACGGCGAGCGACACCTGCGCGTCCGCGCCCGCAACGTCTCCCGCGACGAGATGGAACGCCTGGTCCATCCCGCTCCAGCTCGGCGGCGGCGTGAAGCGGAGCGTGAGCGTGCGGTGGGTGGCATCGAGCGTGCCCGCCATGTCGTGCCACGTGTCGCTCACGGTATAGTCGTAGGAACCCTCGGCGGCCATCGCGAACTCGCCGGACGCGCCGTCCGCCGTGCCCGCGCCGAACACGGCGCGCGGGTAGCCGAACGCCGCCGCGATCTCGTCCTTCGTGAGCACGCGCCGCCACGCGGCGAGCTGCTGGATCGAGCCGGTGAAGTTCTTGATCGCGTTGCCGGAGGAAAAGACCGTCCCCACGCTGTTGCTGTAGTTACACCAGGTGCGGTAGTCGCTCTCGCCGCCCAGCGCGAGCGTCTTGCCGACGAACTTCGCCTGGCTGGTGGCCATCGTGCCGCTCCACGTGCGGATGCCGTACTGGGAATCGGCCACCGTCACGGTCAGGTGGTCCTTGCCGTCCGCCTGCGGCGACACCGTCCAGGCGATGTCGTACCAGACGTTGGTGGTCAGCTTCAGCGAGGACGCGTAGACCGAGCTGCGCCCCGCGTAGTAGCGGGGGTAGAAGTTGGTGGCGTTGGCCCCGATCGACACGACGCCGATCTCGTAGCCGCCGCTCTGGTCCGTCGTGCCGCCCCAGTCGAATGCGTTGTTGAACACGTAGCACGCCTTGTCGCCCACGACGCCGTCCTCCGGCAGCGCGATGCGGATGCGGGCGATGAAGGTGCTGTCGCCCGCCACGGTGGAGTCGGACAGTCGCACGCGCGCCGGCAGCACCTGGTACACGCCGTCCTCCGTCGTGCGGTACTGCGGCGCGAACGTCAGGCAGTCGGCGGAGAACGACGTGCCGAGCGCGGGCCGGAACACGGTCGTCGCCTGCCACGTGAGCGGACCGCCGTCCGTCACGTATTCGACCTCCGGGTTCCCCGCCGCCGGCGCGGCAGCCGTGCCCCACTTCCGCACGTCGCGCAGCTCGTTCGCGGACACCTTGCCGTCGCCGTCGAGGTCGCGGTCGAACTTCCACCAGCGGTGGACGTCCGCGAACACGTCGTCCCCTTCCGGCGCCTCGGGCCGTCCGAACACGTCGAGGATCTCGGCCAGCGTCAGCCCCCGGTCCCACAGCGCCATCTCGTGGATGAGGCCGTTGTAGTCCTTGCAGTTGACGGAGCTGCCGGTGCCGATGTTCTGCCAGACGCTGACGTACGACTGCCCGCCGAGACGCCCGGTGCTGCCGGAAAATTCCACCGCGCGGTCGAAATCCAAGTCCCGCGTCTGGTAGAAAAGTCCGTTGTCCCCCGCCACCACGCAGAGCACGCGCTGCTTGGGCTTGGCGTCGACCTCGATCCGGGAGATGCTGAACGCGAGGTCGTACCACTTGCCGACTTCCAGCGTGATGTCGGCAAAGGACGTCGAGCGCTGGCCGATGAAGAGGATCGGCGAGTATTTCGCGCCGTTCCGTCCGATGCCGAAGAGTTCGCCGAAGGACGCCGTCGTTCCTCCGGCATTCGACCACAGGAAGTTGTTGTTGTAGATGAAGCGCTCGCTCGTCGTGGTGTAGAGCTGCTCGCCGGGGCAGATGCGCGCGAAGAACGTCACCGTGTCGCTGTTCACGTAGCCGCCCGTGATGTCGACCATCGTGGGGCGCACCTGGTTGCTCGCGTTCGTGACGGCCTGCACGTTGAGCGCCGTGCAGTCCACGTCCTTCTGCCGGTAGGGAAGACGCACGGTGGTGCGCGTCCAGAGCGGCCCGCCGCTCGGGCCGCACATCCGGCTCGGCGTGCCCACCGACGCGTCGCGGCAGTCGTGGATCTCGCCCGCCGCAGCCACCGCGCCGTCCGTGCCGCCCACGTCGAACTTCCACCAGAACTTCGCCTCGTCCAGAATGGATCCGGACGCCGCCACGGCAACCGCCGCGGCGACCGTTAAAATGCAACTCCTCCGACTCATTGAGAGTTTCCTCCTTGGCGACGGTTATTATCGCATTTATTTTGTTTCACGTCAAGCGCAATGTAAACCAATGTAAACCTAAATAGTAATCGAGGGCGCATCTCCATCATTCACCGTCGCACACCTTGGCCGCCGCGCCCGGATGGGCAAGGTGCGGCCTTGAAATGCCTGATTTCTGCTACATGGCGGCCTGATACCACGGGGGAGAGGCGAAAATGATATTACGGTGCGTATGAAATCTCATGGCATGGGATGGTGTAGGGCGCATCTCCTATGAGAACAAATGTCAATAGGCAAAATCGCTTTGGCGATTTC
>CAMPAF010000354.1 GCA_946631535.1 uncultured Verrucomicrobiota bacterium | reverse complement strand
GCAGCGAGTCGGCGTGCCAGCGCGCGAGGTCGGTGATCGGACAGAACGCCGCCCCTGCCGCGAAGATCTCGGGATGGCGTCCCAGCATGAGAAGCGTCATGTGCCCGCCGCCGGAACCGCCAACGATGTACACGCGCGCCGAGTCGATCTTGACGTGCGCCTTCGCGTAGTTCACGGCGTCGACGATGTCCTGCACCGCCGGGTCGCCGCCGCATGCGGGCGGCGTCTTGTTCGGTCCGCGGAAGTTCGGGCCCACCATCGCCCAACCTTTCGCGCGCGCATACTTGAGCACGGTAGCGTAGTGGGAGGTCTGCCGGTAGTCGGCGCTCCAGGTGTGGAGCCCCACGATCAGCGGCACGGCGTTCGTCTTCGACTCATCCGGCGCCCAGAAATAGCATGGCTGCAACGTGCCGTCGAGCGTGGACTTCACCTGCACGAGTATCTTCGCCCAGGCGGGATCCAGCTCTGTCGGCTTTACCGGCGCAGCCATGAGACCAGTGCCCGACAGCATGGTCGAGCTGAGTGACGCAACGCACACCAATGCGTTTGCAACCATTTTCGCGATGTTCATGATTTTTCCTTTGCCGCCTATTATACCACACCCAGATAAGGTCTGTCCCCTCAGAATCCGCTTTTGCGACCTGCTGGGGCGTCATCGTGTAGGGCTAGTCGCATGGCAGGAACGCGACGTCGCGCAAATCCGCATGATCGTCGGCACGTCAGCGGACCAGAATCACCGTACCGCCCTGCGCGGCATAGAGGATGCCGTTGGAGATCGTGAGCGTTCCATTGGCGATCGTCTGGCCGCCTGCGCAGATCGTCGCCCTGTTCGCCTTGGTGAGCGTGCCGGTGAGCGTTCCGACTTTCGCGAGCGCCACGCGCCCCGCGCTGAAGTCGGACGCAGAGTCGAGACGCACCACGACGCCTCCGGCAACCGTCAACGTCCCCGCCTCAAGCGGCGTCGCCTGTCCGGTCGCGATCGCGAAGCCCGAGCCGTCCTCCATCGTCAGCGACTTGACCTTGCCGACGCCGCCGATGAACGCGCCGGACTTGGCGTTGGCCGATGCGTTCGTCAGCGCGCCGTCCACCAGCATCGTGCCGGCCTGCGACGAGGCCGTGCCAGAATACGCGTTGTCCGCCGCCGTGAGGCGCAGCGTCCCCGTGCCGATCTTCCGCAGGATGCCCGAACCGGAAACCGGGCCGTTGACAGTCAGCGTCTGGCCGTCATCGACAAGGAACGAGCCGCCGTTGGTCCGCAGCGTGTTCGCCGCGTCGCTCCCTCTGTTTTCCACGACGATGCGCGTGGCGGCGGGGATCGCGAACGAGGCATCCTGCGCGCGGAACACCGCGTTGCTGTTGAACACGATCGCCGAGGCTGAGCCGACGTTGGCCGCGCTCGTGAACGTCCCCTGGATCGCGAAATGCCACAGCTGCCATTCGCCCGTGAAGCCCGAGTTGTCGCCGCGCAAGTTGAACACGCCGGGATAGGCCGGGTCTGGCGTATAGTAGTCGTTGACGTGGCCCGGCGCGTAGATGAAGCGTATGGAGCCGCTGCCGGAGACGGGCGCCAGGAGGGTCAGCGGGCGGATCGGCTCGCTGGGGCCCTTGTTCACCTCGAGCCTCAAGAACACGGGGGAGGATGCCGATCCGTGGACGGAGATGTTTCCGGCGATGGCGTTGTTTTTCGGGCGCGTCGCGGAGACGCAGCACCCGCCGTAGAGCCGCAGGTCGGCCACCGTCGCCGTTGCCCCCTGAGCGTGGAACGTACCGCCGGACATGATGGACAACGAATGGCCGTTGAAGGTCGACGGCGACCCGTCAAGCGCACGGAGCACCGAACCGCTGAGGACGAAATAGTCCGCGTCGGGATGCGGCAACGCCTTGTCGCTCCAGCGCCCCGTCGTCTGGAAGGACGATCCTCCGTCGCCGCTTCCCCCGGCGTCGGATCCCTGAAAGTACACGATTTTCCGCGGCAGCGTGTAGACGAGGTAGTTCGTGCCGTCCTCCGCCTCGATGGAGAGCGTGCCGTTCGTGACCGCCTCGCGGACGGAGTCCGCCGCCCTGTCCATCGTCAGGACGATGTCGGCGAGCGTCGCGCCCGCCGCGCCGAGGTTCGTGGCCGTCATCAGACGGTAGGCGTTCGTCGCGGCAAGCGCGGTAGCGTCCTGCGGCGCGAGGTCGATGCGTATCTTGCCGTCCGCCGCCGTGGTGGATATCGCGCCGTTGACGGCAAGCGCGCCGGGTGCCAGGGAGAATGCGAGCGTGGCGCCTTCGTCAAGCGCGACCGCGCCCGTCTGCGCCGCGCCGTCCCCGCGCAACGTGCCGCCAGCCCTGACGGCGATGGGGATTGTCGCGCCCTTGTAGCCGGTGCCGACCGCAAGTACGGAGTCGTTCGAGACGACGATTCCGTCGAGTCCCGAGACCGTCACGTCGTTCATTGCGACTGGTCCTTTCCACGTGGACCCCATCTTCGGATTGTAGATGAGCAGTTTGCCGGTGCCGGTGATGGTCGAACCGCCATCAAAGGTGATGGCCGTGCCGTTCTTCTGGAAGGCACCCATGCGTCCGCCGTTGTCGATCGTCACCGTCCGCCCGTTGATCGCCATCCCGGTATGGCCCTGACCGACCAGGCCGCCGCCGTTGCGCAAGGTGACCGAATAGGACGAGCCGAAGACGCCCATGTCCTCCGCAACGACGCTGGCGTTAGCCCCCTCGACCTCGAAGATCCCCGAGTACGTGCTCGCGTTGACGCGGCCGATGCGGACGAAGAACTCGCAGCCCTTCTTGTCGGCTGAGGCGGCGTGTACGACGCGCACGCATGTGCCGTTCGCGCCCTTGACCGTCGCGTTAAGGTCGATGATGCGGTCGCCATTGTCGCCCGAGCCTTCAAATATGGCGGGCGCGGTCGGCGTCCCGAAGACCGTCATGTTTCCCGTCAGCGTCTTGTTGCAGTTCCCGTCGGCCTGGCCGATGCGCGCGTTGTAGATGCGCAGGTCGTTGATGGTCGTCGTGCTGCCCGGGCACTTGAGCGCCAGAGAGGCGCCGCCGTCGAGCGTCAGCGAGTTGCCCTTGAACACGAACGGGCTGCCGCTCTCCGGCGTACGGATCGTACGCCCGGCATTGACGAGATAATCCTTCCCCGCCACCGGCGCGCCGCCGGTGAAGTTGTTTCCGTTGATGAACGAAGACACGCCGGGATTGTCCGTGGCGCTCAGCACGACGTAGCCGGTCGTGTCCGTGATCGCCGTTTCGTAGGCCTCCACTGGCATCCATGCGAATCCAGCCAGAAGAACCGCAGGCAAACGGCCCCACTGCGTAATGGAAGTTGCGCGCCGCTCAGAACGTTCCAAGACCATTTCTCCACCAAAGTCAATCAAAGCCCATCTTTCGCGCCGTTCACGAGCCTGGCCACGCG
>CAMPAF010000353.1 GCA_946631535.1 uncultured Verrucomicrobiota bacterium | reverse complement strand
TCGCGTACGATCCGAACCGCAGCGCCAACCTGGCGCTCATCGAGTACACCGACGGCACGCTGGCCTACATCCTCGCGCCGGAGGGGCTCACGGTGGGCGCGAAGGTGATGAGCGGCGCCAAGGCCGAGGCAACGGTGGGCAACGCCCTTCCGCTGTCGCAGATCCCGCTGGGCCTCACGGTCCACTGCGTGGAGCTGGTTCCCGGCCAGGGCGCGAAGCTCTGCCGCTCCGCCGGCAACGGCGCGCAGGTGATGGCCCGTGACCGCGACACCGTCACGCTGAAGCTGGCGTCCGGCGAGGTGCGCATCTTCAACGCGCGCTGCAAGGCGACGATCGGCGCGGTGGGCAACAAGGACTGGGGCTCGATTCATCTCGGCAAGGCCGGCCGCAAGCGCCATCTCGGCATCCGTCCAACGGTGCGCGGCGTAGTGATGAACCCTGTCGACCACCCGATGGGCGGCGGCGAGGGCCGCACGTCCGGCGGCGGACAGCCGCGTTCGCCGTGGGGCCAGCTCGCGAAGGGCGGCAAGACCCGCAAGCCGAACAAGGCTTCGAACAAAGTAATCGTCAAGCGGAGGAAGTAATTCATGTCGCGTTCTCTAAAGAAGGGACCCTACGTGGAGGAGTCGCTCCTCCGCAAGGTCCAGAAGATCCAGGCTGCGGGAAAGAAGCAGCCGATCAAGACGTGGAGCCGCCGCTCGATGGTGCTCCCGGATTTCGTGGGCCTTACGTTCGCCATCCATGACGGGCGCAAGCACATCCCGATCTTCATCACGGAAAACATGGTCGGGCACCGTCTCGGCGAGTTCGCGCCCACGCGCACGTTCAAGGCGCACGGCGGCGTCGTCAAGAAGGAAGAGAAGAGGTAGTTGAGCCATGGAAGTGATTGCCATAACGCGTAACGCCCGCATGTCGGCGGCCAAGGGCCGTCCGCTTGCGCGCGAATGCCAGGGGCTGCCGGTCTCGGCCGCCCTGCAGGTCGTGGAGTTCTCGCCGCGCAAGGCGGCGGGCATCCTGAAGAAGACGCTCCTGAGCGCGGCCGCGAACGCGAAGAACAACCACGGTCTGGACGTCTCGTCCCTCACCGTGAAGACGTGCGTGTTCGACGAGTCGGTGCGCATCCGCCGGTTCTGGCCGACGGCGCGCGGCTCGGCGCATCCGATCGCCCACCGTCTCTGCCACTGTAAGGTCGTCCTGACGGACGGCAAGGAGTCAAAGTAATGGGTCAGAAAGTCAATCCGACCGGCTTTCGCCTGCCGGTGAACCGGGCGTGGCGCAGCCGCTGGTTCGCGCCGAAGAAGAACTTCGCCGCGTTCCTCGTCGAGGACCAGAAGATCCGCGAGGCGGTGAAGAAGCGCCTGGCGGAGGCGGGTCTCTCGAAGATCATGATCGAGCGCTACGCCAACCGCGTCCGCGTCTCGCTGTTCAGCGCCCGTCCGGGCGTGATCATCGGCCGCAAGGGCCAGGACGTGGACAAGATCCGCAGCGACCTCGAGAAGATGACCAAGAAGGAAGTCTATCTCGACATCAAGGAGCTTCGCGACGCCGATGCGGACGCGCAGCTCGTCGCCGAATCCATCGCCCAGCAGCTCGAGCGCCGCATCGCCCTGAAGCGCGCCCTGAAGCGCGCCCAGAAGGTGGCGATGGACATGGGCGTAGACGGCATCAAGATCCACGCCTCGGGCCGCATCAACGGCGCGGAGATCGCGCGCGTCGAGTGGGGCCGCGAGGGCAAGGTGCCGCTGCACACGCTCAGGGCCAACATCGACTACGGTTTCGCGGAGGCCAACACCACCGCCGGCAAGATCGGCATCAAGGTGTGGATCTGCAAGAGAGAGGATTTCCAGGCGACGCGCCGTCCGGAGGGACGCCGCGAGCGCGGGGACCGTGAACGTGAAGGAGGTAAGCGCCATGCCGCTCATGCCTAAGCGCGTAAAGTACCGCAAACAGTCAAAGGGTAACCGCGGCGGCTACGCCACCTCGGGCACGGAGCTCGCGTACGGCGAGTTCGGCCTGAAGGCGCTGACGCGCGGCTACCTCACCGCAACCCAGATCGAAGCCTGCCGCGTCGCGATCAACCGCGAGATGAAGCGCAAGGGCAAGCTCTGGATCCGCATATTCCCCGACAAGCCCGTCACGCGCAAGCCTATCGAAGTGCGTATGGGCGGGGGCAAGGGCAACCCCGAGTTCTGGGCGGCCGTCATCCTCCCGGGCAAGGTCCTGTTCGAGATTGGCGGCGTGTCCGAGGAGGTCGCGCGCGAGTGCCTGCGCCTCGCCGCGACGAAGATCGGAATCCACACAAGGTTCATCACGCGGGCAGGAGTAAAGATCTGATGAAGACGAACGAACTGAGAGAGCTCGGCGCCGACGAGCTTGAGGCCAAGATCCGCGAGGCCCGCAAGGAGCTCGCCGACCTGAAGCTGAAGCACAAGTCGGGCGGAGACGTCGAAAAGCCTGGCCGGATGCGCCTGATGCGCCGCGAGATCGCGCGCATGCTGACGATCCAGGCCGAGAAGGCCGCGAAGGAGGCGAAGTAACTATGGCTACCGAAAACACGCGCGGCGACCGCAAGGTCCGCAAAGGCAAGGTCGTGTCGAAGATGGGCATCAAGAGTGTCGTCGTCGAGGTGACCTACCGCGAGCAGCACCCCATCTACGGAAAGGTGGTCGTGCGCTCCAAGAAGTATCACGCTCACGACGAGGCCGACACCGCGAAGGTGGGCGACGTCGTGACGATCATGGAAACGCGTCCGCTCAGCGCCACCAAGCGCTGGCGCGTCGTGACGCCGGAGGCGAAGTGACATGATACAGGAACTCAGCAACCTAGTCGTTGCGGACAACACGGGCGCCAAGCGCGCGATGTGCTTCCGCATCCTGAAGCAGCGCAAGGAGTACGCGCACCTTGGCGACGTCATCCGCGTCGCGATCAAGGAGGCGTCCCCCACGGGCTCGATCCGCAAGGGTCAGGTGGCGACGGCGGTGATCATCCGCACGGGCCAGCCGATCGTGCGCGAGGACGGCCAGCGCGTCCACTTCGACCAGAACGCCTGCGTCCTGGTGGACTCGAAGCTCAACCCGATCGGATCCCGCGTGTTCGGGCCCGTCCCGCGCGAGCTTCGCGAGAAGAACTACATGAAGATCCTGTCCATGGCCCCGGAAGTGGTCTGACGCAAGCGGGGAAAGGAAAGAAAATCATGAGCATTGCACGTATTCGCAAGGGCGACACGGTCATCGTGCTGAGCGGCAACGACGCCGGTCGCACGGGGACGGTCTCGAGCGTGAACCGCAAGGAGGGCACGGCCATCGTGTCCGGCCTCAACGTCCACAAGAAGGCCGTCCGTCGCACGGAGCGCACGCAGGGCGGGCTGGTCGAGCGCGAGTTCCCGATCCGCCTCTGCAAGCTGATGCCGTACGACGCCGAGGC
>CAMPAF010000352.1 GCA_946631535.1 uncultured Verrucomicrobiota bacterium | reverse complement strand
GGCCGATCAGGCGCGAGCCCTTGAACGGCAGGTGGTTCGCGGAGTGCGCGATGCAACCGAAGCCGATCAGCGCGCGGGTGAGCTGGTTGGAGGGTGCCGTATCGCCCCACAGGACGCGCGCCGGCACGATCGAGAACAGCGAGGCGGCGCCGGCCGCCTGCAGGAATCCTCTACGGGTTGCTTTCATTTGCTTTTCCTTTCAATGGAGTTGCCGTTAGTATAGCACAATCCGAGCGACAGGGACAAGTACGTAATGCGTCAGAAATGCAAGGAGGCTTTGGCCGTGCAGCCAGCCGCCCGCTTTCGCGCAGGCTTGTCTCGACATTCCTAGATGCGCTCTATCTTCACGCGCTCGAAGCGCACCTTGCCGCCCGAACCCTCACGGATGAGCAGATAGTACGTATAGGCCGCGTCGGGCTTCGTGAACTCGATCACATACCGCTGCACGCCGGAATCGCCCGCAGGCGTGGAGATGCGATCCACGGCGTTGTGGAGCGGCTTGCGGTTGCGCAGGACGATGGTCCAGCATGGCGCCTGCTCCTGGATGGTGCGCATGTCGAGCGTGAAGCGGAAGCGCGTCCCCTTCGCGCCCTTCCACACTCCCTCCGGGAACACCAGCCGCGCGTTGCCCGCCCCGTGTTCGAAGAAGCCGTCCTTCGCCTGCCGCGCCTTGCCGCCCTGAAGCCCGGAGATGAACGGGCAGTCCTTCATCGGGTCGGAGCTTTCCCACACCAGCTCGCCCGTGCGCGCGGGCCTCGGCGCGGCGAACGTCTTCTCGATGGACTTGCCGTCGACGCCCCAGCTGTTGCGCGGCGTCACGACCATGCGGTACTCTTCTCCCTCGTCGAAGTACGCGGCGAGGAAACTCTGCGTCACGGACGCCGGGCGCTCGCTTTCGCGCATCCAGAAGTCGCCGAACGTGTCCTTGCGCGCGAACGGGGTCCACGTGCCGCCCACGCGCCGCTGCAGCTCCACGCGGTACGCGAAGGCCCGCGCCCCGACCGACGACGCCGGGAACGTCACGCGCAGTTCCCTGAATGGAACGACGTCCGGCTTCACCTCAATCCCCGCGCCCTTCGCGAACTCGGGCACCGGCATCTTGGGCCTGCGCGCCGACGGACGGTACGGCGCCGTGGCGGGGTCGAACGGCCACGGCACCATCCACGGCGCGTCGGCGGAATACTCCTTGCGGTCGCGCACGTCGAACCTGCGGAACACGATCCTGTCCGCGAACACCTCCACGAGCACGGCCCCGAAGTTCTCCATGCGCTTGGGGGCCGTGCCCGGCAGCCCGCCGCCCCAGACCTGCAGGCAGCCGATGTTCACGGACGTGAATTCGCCCTGCCAGATCGCGCGCTCGTCCCGCAAAGAGCCGTGCGTGTGACCGGAGATGTTGATCGCCTGCGGGTACTTGTTCAGCACCTTGCGCTTCTCCTTGATGCCGCGCCCGCTGCGCGTGGTCCCGGTCGGCGGCTGGTGCGCGAACACGAACACGGGCTTGCCGGGATGCGACGCCACGGCGTCCGCGAGCATCTTGTCGAACCGCTTCCAGTCCACGCCCCACGACCCGTACAGCTGCGGGATCACGACGTACGGATAGCCCTTGATCTCGCCCTCCGCGTACGGTCCGTTCGTCGCGCCGATGAGCCTCTCCATGTCGGCGAACGCCTCGGGCGAATCCTTCGCGGCGGCCTCGCGCGGATGGTCCTTGTAGGCGTAGGCATCGTGCCACGCATAGACGAACAGCTCCTTCGGACGTCTTTCCGCAGGCAGCTGCGCGAATGTCTCCTCCACCATCTCGCGGTAGGCGACGTAGCCCGTCGGGTAGTGGTGGTCGGCCACGTCGCCCACGTTCGCGATCAGGTCCACGCCCATGTCGCGGAACATCTCGTACGCAAGGCGCGCACGCGAGCAGCTCGCCTTCGTCTTGCCGACGTGTGTGTCCGTCATCACGCCGATCTTGAGAAGCGGGGCCTCCGTCTCCGCCGCCCAAATCCTCGTCGCGAACGGCGCGAACGCCGCCGCGCCGCCAATGAATCCTCTTCTTGTCGTCTTCATCTTTGGGGGTCCTGCTGTTTCGACTCGCTCACCTTGAGGTATTTTCGGAGGTTCTCGTAGAGCCACGGACGCGTCTCGGGCTTGCGGGCGAGGATGGAGCAGTGCCGGTAGGGCTCAAGCCGGGCGGCGAACGGCACGCCCGCCTTCGTCAGGCCGTTCGTGAGCGTCACGTAGTTCTGTACGGCGACGATGCCGTCCATGCCGACGGATTCCGGCGGCGTTTCCGTTGATCCGGCAAGTTTCCAGAACACCGTGTAGGGCTTCGGCTTTCCGTCCTTCGTACGCGTGAACGTCTTGCTCGTCTTGACCTCGCCGGTCTCGCCGAACAGGCAGATGGTCGGCGGACACTTCCCGTTCAGCAACGTGACCGGCGAGTATTTCGCAAGACGGTCGACGGTCGTGCGGAAATCGTCCTTCCCGTACCGTCCGCCCGCCAGAACGCAGAGCAGTCCGTACCAGCCCTTGACATCGCCCTTCTGCCAGTCAAGACCGGCCACCATGAACTCGGGGCTTGCGATGTCGCTCGGCCCGCAGTCGGTGAACACGCAGGCGACGGGAACGGCGTGCTTGAGGCCCAGGCCGAGGACGGACGGGTTCGCCCCGTCGTACGCATAGAGAAGCACGAGGTGGCCGCCCGCCGAACTGCCGCCGATCGCGATGTGCGGGATGGAGATTCCAGCCACCTTCGCGAGACTTGGGAGATGCGAGACCATCGCGTCGATGTCCGCAAGCATTTCAGCGAAGGTGTGCGCGCCTCCCAACTTGTCGTTGCAGAGCACGTAGTTCATCGATGCGACCACGAATCCCTGTTCGGCCATCTCGGCGAACAGCTTGGCGCGGTGTCCCGCCTTGCTGCCGCGCCTCCACGCGCCCCCGTGCACAAAAAGGTAGAACGGCGCGGACCGGTCGATCTCGCCGATGTTCCCGGGCAGGTAGAGGTCGTACGTCTGCGCGACGCTCTCATGCGCGGCGCCCTTGCCCACCTGCCGCCCTCCATACGGCAGGTTCTGGCACACATGCGCCCTCGCGCACTGGGGAATCTTCGCGGGCGAGAGCCGAAGCGGCGACGCGTCCGCGTCTCCGGCGACAGCGTGGGCGACCAAGAGCGCCAACGCGAGGAATACAACATGACTTACTGTTTTTTTCATGGGGACTGCCTTGTTGATTAAACCTCTTCGCTCAGCATGCAGTCGCCGCCGTGGAACACGAGCACGAGGCGGTGGAGGGCAACGGACGAGACGTCCGTTGTCCCAGTGAGCCGCCGGGACGGCGGCTCTCCATATGGGGAGCCGCCATCTTGGCGGCATCCCGGAGGAAGCGCGTCACCAGTCTCATTTGAACGGCCCAAATGCCACTTGGCGACGAGCGC
>CAMPAF010000351.1 GCA_946631535.1 uncultured Verrucomicrobiota bacterium | reverse complement strand
TGTTCAAGTTGTTTTCATTACAAAGGGGGCTCGGTGAAAAACGGAGATGCGCCCATCTGACTGGGGAAACGGGCGCCTTGCCCGTTGAAAAACCCAGGTGGAGCGAGGCGTCCTCGCCGAGCCGCCGCCGCCAAGATGGCGGCTCTCCATGCGGTCGCGCAGTAGCGCGACCCTCCCGCGCAAATGGCCTAGCGGAACAGGATGAGCGTGCCTTTGGGGAGGACGCGCAGGACGCCGGGGCCGGAGAAGTGCGTCGGATCAGACGCGGCGCCGACGTCACCGAGCACGGACGCGCCGTCGATCTCCAGCTTGCCGAGGCTCATGACGCCTTCGAACTGGAGATCAAGCTTGCCGCCAGCGTCCAACCTGATCGTCGTATCCTTCATCGCGTCGGCCGGCGCCGTCTCGCGGAACGCGAGCGGCTGCAGGTCGAGCTTCCCGACGCGGAACCTGCCGTCCGTCCCCGTCTCGGCGCCGTTCGACGAGACCGTAAACGCGAGCGTGTGCGCGCCCGCCGTCAGGTAGGGCAGCACGAGCGCGAAGGTCGTCCATCCCGGGCGCTCCAGGCGGATCTTGCTCGTCAGCGCGCCGTCCAGATAGACGTACGCCGTCACGGGATAGTGGCTCACCCCGTTGTTGGAGCCGTTCACGTGCCCGAGCTGGAGCTCCGCGCCGATCGCCGGCACGTCGAGACGGTAGAAGCCGTTGCTCGGCGCCGTGACGGAGGCCGACAGCGTCTCGCCCTTCGCGACGTAGGCGGTCGCGTCGTAGCCGATGCGGATGTCGTCCACGACCGTCGCCACGTCCTGCCCGGAGACGCCCACGTTCTCAATCGTCAGCGTGTGGTCGCCTGCCGTCACCGCGAACGGCGCGGACACGAACGTGCGCATGGCCTCGCACGTCGGCTGCATGGACCCAATCTCGGTCCCGTCGAGAAGCACACGGCACGTCTGCCCCGTCGTGCGCGTCGTGCCAACCGCATCCTGCCAACCGCTGTTGGCCCGGTTCCCGTAGCGCATGGTGAACACAACCTGTCCGTCGCGCGGCGCGGTCACGGTCGTGGAGATGGTCGTGTCGTTCTGCAGGAACGCCTTGTGGAGGTCCTCCAGCTCCTCGCCCGGCGCCGGGCGGCTGCGGAGGCAGGAGAACCACGTGCTGTGCCCGCAGATGCCGGAATTCGAGCCGAACGTCCAGTCCGCCTCGGCCGGGCGCCACTTGAAGTACCCGGTGTTCGCATTCACCGAAATCATCTCCACGGACTCGAAACCCGGATTCGGCACCGAAATGTACTCGCCCTTCGCGATCGGGAACACGCGCACGTCGTCGAGAATCACCGACCGGTCGGTCGTCACGTTGTCGTCCAGCCGGAAGCGGATCGTATGGTCGCCGGCGGCGAGCGGCGGCAGCTGCAGGGAGAACTGCCGCATGGCGTTGCGGTCGCCGCGATGGTCGGCGCAGTTGACGTGCAGCCCCACCTGCTCGCCGTCGAGGAACACGAGCATCCGAAGTTCCCCCTCCTTTTCCGACCTGCTTTCGCGCCGACCAGCCCAGAACGTGAGGCGGTAGAGTCCGGCGAACGGCGCGGCGAAGGTCTGCTGGATGTCCGAATAGTCGGCGCCGTTCCACGTAAGGGCGAACACCTGGTCGCCCTCGACCTTGTCGGATACAGTCGTGCGCCATGTTTTGCCGTACAGGGACAACGCATTCACAACGGAACTGTTGTTCAGCTCCCATCCCCTCGGCCGCGCGCCCGCGCCCAGCACGTATCCAGACGACGAAGTAATGACCGGCTCTTCAAAACCGCCGTTCACGAGCAGATTCGTCTCCGCGATACCGGTTGCGGGCGGCGTGTACGGCTCCGGCAGGTTGCGGATCGTGCCCGTCATGTCCTTCACGAGGATGGCGCGCCCCGCCCAGTCGCCGGGGTAGAACGACACGTTGTCGTCCTGCGCATCCGTGCCCTCGACCGACAAAAATCCGTCCGTCCGCGCGCCAATGCTCGTCCACCACCACGTGCCGACCATGTATTTCCTGTTGACGCACGGCGCGACGAACGGCACCAGGTGGAGATGCCCCATTTCGAACCGGCCCTCCTCGAGATCGAGGCGCGTGGCGTCGATGCTGACGGGACGGTCCAGCCGCAATGTTCCGTCTCCCGTCTTGCGGATCGTGCCCGCGCCGCAGCTGTCGGACAGCACCGCCGCATGGTAAAAAGTGTCCGTTAGGCCGTCAACGCCCGTCGCGAGCGTCGCGCCGTCCGCCACCGCCACGCGTCCCGCCACAGGCACGCCGAAGTACTTGGCCGCGAGGTAGGCCTCCACCTCGCGCCGCTCCGCGTCGGAGAGCACGCGGTCGAACGCGATGAACTCCGCGAGCACGCCGCCGCCCTGTCGTACAAGGGTGCCGCCGTTCGTCGGCTTGAAGTTGCAGTTGTTGAAGAACGTGGAGGCGTAGGGGGTTCCGCGCGTCGTGCGGTCCGGCCCGTTCTGCGAAAAGAGCTGGAAGGCGTTGTAGTTGTACGCCACGATACGCGGATCGATGCGTGTCCCGTTGAGGCGCGTCTCTCCGAGGTACATCGTGTTGTTGTCTGCGCCCCCCGCCGCGATGTTTCCGCCTATCGACGCCCCCAACCCCTTGTGGAAGAACATGGTTCCGTATGTAGCGCCAACGCCGCCGGCCGCCAGTTGGCTGACGTCGCCGAGGATGTGCCCGCAGGTGGCATCGAAGCCGACGACCATAAAGAACGAGCCGATCGTCACATGCGTGAGGTTGGTGCCGCCCGGCGCGGCGAAGTAGAGCCAGCGTCCGCTGCCGTACGAACCGAAGTCCACGACCTTCGCGCTGGCGCGCGGCAGGACGTTCGTCGTCGTCAGCACGGGCAGCTCGGAGCGGTACTCGTAGCCGTCCTCGCCCTCCTCGGGCAGATACGCGAGGGCGGCCTTGTAGAGGCGCGTCTCGGCGTTCGCCGCCTCGCGCACGTCGCGCCATTCGGTCACGCCGCCGTTTTCGTCGGCGATCACGTTCGCGTCCGCCGCGAACCAGAGCGTGGCCGCGTCCGCCAGCGCGCTCGGCAACGTGGCGTTGAAGCCGTTCGTGAGCACGGTCGTGCCCGCGTCCACCGCCAGCGCGCCGTTGGGCGCATTAAGGCCCGCCACCGTCACGTCCGACGCACACGCCGCGCTTGCCGCGACCGCCGCCACACACGCCAACAAGGCAATCTTTCTCATCTCTCTGCGCTTCCTTCCTTCGGCGCGCGCCGCTTTCGTGGCGCGCGGTTCAGCCCTATACAGTTTTACGTGGCATAATTTTAGCAAATCCCCGCCTTTTGCGAAAGCCGAAAACGCCGATGTGCGGTCGCGCGGGCGCATCTGCGTAATTCACCCATGCGTATTGAGTTTTAGAAACAACCAGAACAACTTTCAAAAACAACTTTGTCCTACGGGCACA
>CAMPAF010000350.1 GCA_946631535.1 uncultured Verrucomicrobiota bacterium | reverse complement strand
AGGACGCCGCGCGGATCGCGCGCGTAGGCTTCGAGCGTGCGCCGCGCGAGGCCGTCCGAATCGCCGCACGCGAAGAGGGCGCGGGCGAGCGACAGCTCGCGGATGCAGTTGTCCATCTCCGGCCCCAGTCCGTAGCCGCCCTGCGGCGGCAGTTCGCGGAAGTCCTTCACCGCGAAGCCGTGCAGACCCGGCTGCGAAAGGCACGCCGCGAGCGCGGGCGCCGCCCCCGGGTCGCCGAGGGCCTCCAGCGCGAGCGTCACGCCGCGCACGGACGCCACGGACGGATTCGGCCCTAGTTTCTTGAGCTGGCGCAGAAGAGGCGCGAGCGCACGGCGGTCCTTCGTCCGCCCGAGCGCGAGCATCCACGCGTTCATCCCGGTGCGTCCGCCGCCGAATGCGCCCTTGCGGTTCGGTATCGCACACTTCTCCTTGTTCGTCACAAGCCCGAGCAGCGTCTCCACGCCGGTCGCGTCGCCGAAGTAGCCGAGCGTCACCGCGTAGATCTGGCGCGCCTCGGCGTCGACGGCGGACGCATACGCGGCGCGCAAAAGCGGAATGGCGCGCGCACGGTTTTCGGGACGGCACACCACGTGGCTGCCCTTGAACGCATGCCCCATCGACTTCACGCTCGCGGCAAGGAGTCCGTCCGAAGAAACGTCGACGTCCGCCGTCCAGCCCAGCGTCTCCTTGCGCAGGATTCCCTCGCCGACGAGGGTCTTGCGCAGCGCGGCGAGGTCGAGCGCGCGGAAGTCGCCCCCGTTCCGCGCCGCCATCGCCGCCGCGATGCCCGTCGCGTATCCCATGTTCATGAGGTCCGCCTGCATGCGCACCATCGGCAGCACGTCGCGCGCGCAGCCCGCACCCAGCCCGACGACCGCCAGATGTCCAATCCCCTTCGGCAGCAGCGACCGCAGGGGCACGTTCACGTCGAACTTCGACCGCATCTCGCCGCCCTCCTTGACGGGCGTCACGCTCGACTCCGCGAGCGCGCAGAAGTCGTCCACGAGGAATCCGTGCGAGTCCTGGCGCGAGCGTGCCTGCACGACCACGTCGGGAAACGGACGGTTCGCCGTCACGTCCTGCGCGTTCAGGAGATAGTCCGGCACGATGCGCCGCCGCTCGCGCGAGTCCGGCATCTTCGCGATGTCCCAGGCGTTCGGCGCGCCTGCCCGCGCGCGGAGGCCGAAGAGCCACAGGTCGCGCGCGTCCGCGTCGTAGAGGTAGCCGAAGTCCGAGTTGATGCCGCCGCGGCCGAGCCGGTGCGGGGACTGTCCCGCGCTCTGCAGGGCGAACTCGCGCGCGCCGAAGAAGGCGGTCTGCGCGCCGGCCGCCGCCGCGACGTCGGCGTTGCCGGTCGCGTCGATGAACGCCTTGGCGCGCACGCGCCCGACGCCGAGCGGCGTGGCCACGTCCACCGCCGTGACCGCGCCGTTCTCCGTGACGGCCCCCACGCCCATCGCGCCGAACATCACCTCCACGCCCGCGTCGCCGCACCACTTCCGCAGCGTCTCGGCGCGCCGGTAGAGTCCGTGCCGCCCGCCGATCTCCCGATTCCCCTTCTTGAACGCCTCGGTGTATCCGCAGTGGTTGCCGTCGAAATAGCCGAGCACCATGCCGTCCGTCGCCACGCCGCCAAGGACATGCAGGTACTCGACGAGCAGAACCCTTGCGCCGGCGCGCGCCGCCGCAAGCGCGGCGGGGGCGCCGCTCGTGCCGCCGCCCACGACCACCACGTCGTACGCGCCCCAGTCGGCCGGCGCGGGCTTCACCTGCTCCGCGCATGCCTGCGCCGGACGCACACCGCGCGCCGCGCGCGCGGCCGCACGCCCCAGCGCCTCGCCGTCGCGAATCCTGTCCTCAAGCGGCTTCCATCCCGGCGCATGCCACACGAGCAGGTCGGCGTCGTCCATCAGGTCGCGCGTGCAGGTCAGGTCGCGCGCCGCCCATTCCGCCGCCGCGAAGCTCGGATAGCGTCCGTCCTTCATCGGCAACTTGAACGTGCAGCGGTACATGCGCCCCGTGGCGGTGGTGTGGCGGACCGGGAACGTGCCCGGCAGGCGCTCCACCTTCATGCCGGGGGCCTCCGGCGGCGGACCGTCCACGATCACCACGCGCGAGAACGTCTCCTCCTTCGCCACCGGCAGCGCGGGACCTCCAGGCGCGAAGCGCTCGAGCGTGCCGTACCGCGTGGCGTCCACCACGCGCCGCGCGCGCACCGTCAGACGTCCCGACCGTGTGGCGGCCACCACGCCGCAGGGCGCGCCGTCCGGGCCGCGCAGGACGCGCTCCACCGCCGCGCCCGTGAGGAAACCGACGCCGGCGTCGACCAACTCCCGGTCGAACGTGCGCTTCACCTTGAGCGGCGTCGGCGGCGCGAAGGAGCTTTCCGGATCCGCCAGGTGGAACCAGATGCGCGAGACGAACTGGTGGTGCGCCGAAGCCGCCTTCTCCACCTTGATGGACAGCTTCGTGAAAGGCGCCTCCACGTCCGCCGCGAACGACATGGCCTTCGCCCCGGGCTGGTAGGCGTCGCCCGTCACGTCGAACGCAAGCCCGCGGTTCGCCAGCTCGAACGACTCGCCGGCGCGCGGGCCATCGAAGAACGTGCCGGTGACGCGCCCCGTCGCGCCCTCGCCCTCGCGCGTCCGGCGCTCGAACGCGATCACCTCCACGCGCCGCACCTTCGCGCGGGTGCGCAGGACGCACTTGTAGGAGACGTCCGAGTCGTAGTACACGGAATCGGACGGGCTGGGCGGACGGCCGTACTCGGAAAGCCGCTCCCACCAGTCGTTCTTGTAGATGTGGCGCGGATGTGGACACCTCCTGTCCGGCCAGTAGTCGTACGCCGCGAGGTCGCTTGCGCCCGCCCAGAGCTTCTTCACCAGCGCCGTCGTCGGCTTCTGCCCGTCCGGCAGGCCGAGCTCGAGCGTGCCCGCCATGTCCTCGCCGAGGTACGTGAACGGCGTGACGAGAAACACGTCGGCGCCTTCCGCCTTGGCCGCGACCGCCGCCGCCACGCCCTTCGCCGTGCCGCCAACCACGAGCACGTCCGTCTCCACCGGCGGCAATGGATCCATTCCATACGCCACCAATCCTGCAACCAGCACAATTCCGATGATTCTGTTCATAGTCTGCCTGTCGCTGCCTTTTCCATGCAGCGAGTATACCAAAAAACGCACTTCATGTGCGGACGGAATCGCAAATCATCTACTCCGACAAGCCGAAGAGGCGCGTGTCGGGGGTGGCGAACGTAGTCGTGAAACTGTCCGCGTCGCGGGCGATGACGGCTCCCGTCAGCAGGTCCGTCACACAATGGACTTTGCGCGGGAGCCGAATCGTCTTCTCGCCGCCATTCACGGAATGGACCGCGAGGAACCGCTCGTTCGCGAAGACGGGCGGGAACTGGTCATCACGCGTGTTCGCCTTCACGTAGAAATGCACGCCCGC
>CAMPAF010000349.1 GCA_946631535.1 uncultured Verrucomicrobiota bacterium | reverse complement strand
GTTCTGGTTGTTTCCAATCTCAAAACGCATGGGTGAAAAACGCAGATGCGCCCCAGGAACTTTCGGGCGGAAATCAAAGAGGCAAAATATCAATGAATTTGAGATAGAATCTCTAATAGTTGACGCGTAGCCGGTGGCTCTGTCTCGCAATCCAAGCTTCGTTCTGCAGAGTACCGCACATCTATTCTTGATTTTATGCTTCAGAAAAAGATCGAGAAGGCGTTCGCGCCGTCTGGTAGCAGGTTGTCGCCGGCGGACGGGAAATCGCACACCTTCGTGCGGTAGACCTCAGTACCGCGCGTGAAGGTGGCCTCCCACGCGCCCATCACGAAATCGTTGAGAAACGGCTTGAGCGTTACCTTCCAGCCGCCCTTGTTGAGATCCGCGCGCAGGATGTCGGCGTCGCCGTCGCCCACTACCTTCGCTTTCGCGAGCAGGAGCGGACCGCGGAAAAGCCGCGCGGCGGGCGTCGTGCGGAAAAGCGCGTCCGAATCGCGTCCCACCCTCCAGCGTCCGAAACGGTAGTCGCGCTTGTCGTCAGAGGGGAGACGATCCGAATCCTCCAGCCGCGGCGCCATGTCAAACGCCACCCGAATCGCCGTCACGCCGGCGGGTACCTGCACAGCATGCCAGCCGTCCGTCGGCGTGGCGATTGCCTCCTCTCCGTCCGGCAGGCGACGGAAGACCGTGCGCTTCGACCAAGTCGGCACGCGGAACTTCACCGTCTGGGGCGTCTTCGCATCCACCATCGCCGTCACCTTGTCCGCCACAGGAAAATCGCCTGTCAGCGTAACGGACACGTCGTCGAAGCTCGTCGTGAACGGCGAGTAGAGGTTCACGCGTAGTGCCCCGCCATCGGCCTCGCGCGTCGCACCAAGCTGCGCGATGTCCATGAACGTGCGCGGCATGTTGTTCACGCAGCAGTGCTGGTGGCGCATGCCGCTCTGCCCGAACCGGGCGATGTGCCGTCCGTGCGAGCGCACCTCGCGTGCGCCCCACTTTCCGTCGCGGAACACGCCCGCGAGGAACGCGTTGCAGTAGGTCATCTCGATGGCGTCCACGTACTTCCGGTCGCCCGTGATGAGATAGAGGTCGAGGTTGAGGCGGATCCAGTGGATCGCGTCGCACGGCTCGGACGTGCCGTTCAGGTGGCGCGTCGCGCCCACGAACTGGTCGTTGTAGCCCACGCTCTCCACGAGGTTGCGCTCGGTCGCCCAGAGGATCGCCTGCATTTGCTTCACCATCTCCAGGCAGCGCGCCTCGCCCGTGAGGCGGTAGAACTCCAGCACGCCGTCGAGGCAGCTCATCATCTCGTATGCCTTGCCCCAGCGGCCGGTGCGGTCGGGATACCATTCGTTGAGCGGACGCCCCGTGGCGGCGTTCGGGAAAAAGTTGGGGGCGGGGTTGCCGGGGCGGTCCCAGTACGAGACGATCTCCCGCGCATAGTCGAGGTAGAGCTGCTTGCCCGTCTCGCGGTAGAGCATCACGAGGGGCTTGAGGACCGAGCAGCTCGGCATGCCGACCATCGCGGCCGTGCCTGTGTCGCACAGCTTCACGCCCATCCTGCGGAGCAACTCGATCTGCTGCGTCATGGCGCGGTCGGCGGCGGCGAGGATCTCGCGGTCGCCCGTCGCCTTGTAGATCATCAGAAGCCCCCACATCGTGTACTTACGGCACCAGAGGTTCCAGCACCAGTCGCACGCCCAGCCCATCGTCTTCCGTGCCGACTCGGGGTCGCCGGGGATCACGAACTCGGGGTTGACGTAGGTGCCGAGGTAGCCGTCGGGCCGCTGGAAGCTCATCAGGCGGTGCGCCTCGTCGCGCAGGAAGGAGCGGAACTCCGGGTCGTCCTGGTACTCCGCCACACGTGCGGACGAGATCATCAGCTTGCCCCAGAACTCGCCCTTCCACATGCCCACCGGCGCGTTGAAGATGTCGTCATCCGGATGAGCGAACGCCTCCCGCGCCTCGCGCACCACCACGTTGCGGGCGAATTCGGAGAGGCAGCGCTCGTGCATGAAGGTGTCGAACTTCGCGCCGATCGGCCCCTGGATGCGCGTCCGCCTCAACTCCGGGGTTTCAAGCGCGTCATTCACCGCATTCGCCTGAAGAGCATTAGCGATCTGAACGGCGCACGCGGCAACCGACGCAAAAAGAATTTTTCGTTTCATGAGTGCAGTATACCAAGCAGAAGGCCTTCCGTAAAGCGCGAACGGGGAACAGGGGGATTTGTGGTATACTCTTTCCGCCATGAAAAAAGAACTTACCGTATTTGCCGCCGCGATCGCGCTCGCGGCAGGAGCTTTTGAATGGGATTTCACCAAAGGCTTGCCGCAAGGCGGGCGGATGCGCGCATGCGCAGTCCTCGGCCCAGACGGGCTCTCTCCCTCGCAAATCGCAAAGAACGTGACGGGCAAAGACGCCGCTGGCGTGATGTTCCCGCAGGTCACGCTGCCCGAGGCGTTCACGTTCGAGGCGGAGGTGGTGCCGTTCGTCGCATGGACGAACGAGGCGGACCGCGCGGCGGCCGCCGACTCGCGGTCGCTGCACGTCTTCGACACGATGGCCGTCAACTACAAGCCGAAGTGCCGCAACATGGGCATGCAGGTGATGTTCCACCAGGCGGGCGAGCGGTGGACCGCCGTCCTCTTCGCGGGCCTCGGCGACATGACCTGCCGTGCTACGGGCCCCTCCTTCACGCCAAAGGTCGGCGCGCCCGTGCGGCTTCGCTTCGAGTACGACGCGCTCGGTACCGTCCGTTGGGACCTTGACGGCCAAAAACAGGAGAGCTACCTCGCGAAAGCCGGGCCCATCGTCCCCGACCCGAAGCACCGACCGGTCGTCGGCGACCGCATCTGCAGCCTCTACTGGCCGTTCAACGGATACATCCGCCGCATCGCCGTCACGCCGCTCGAATGCCCGGCCCTCGCGCTGCGCCCCGACGGGCGGCGCGCGTTCGAGCGCGGTGAGGCAAACGCCACGTTCCGCGTTGCGGCATTCGTCCGCGCGCCGGAGGGTCTGCGCGACGTGTCCGCCGTCCTGGACCAGCGCGATCCGGCCGACGGACGCGTCTGGGCGCGCGCCGAACGCCGCCTGGACACACTTCCCGGCAAGGCGTGGACGCCGCTGGACCTGCCGCTCGAAACGCGCCTGCGCTCGGGGCCCTACTCCGTCGCGGTACGCTTCTCAGGCCGCACACCGGACGGTACGGCGGTTGCCGTCACGAACACCTTCGATGTCGCGATCGGCCCCATCTTCGCGGACCGCATGCCCGTGGTGATGTGGGGATCAAGCGGCACGGACGAGGTGGTGCGCGACTTCGGATTCACGCACGTGCTGCGCTACGGCGGACTGTCGTCGCCCGACTGCACGCGCGAGCAGGCGCGCCAGCTGACGGACATGTACGACCGCGCGCTCGCGGCCGGCATGCGCACGATGCATTCGCAGGGCGTCCGCTACCCGGA
>CAMPAF010000348.1 GCA_946631535.1 uncultured Verrucomicrobiota bacterium | reverse complement strand
TCGCCGCCGCGCCGTCGCCGAAGAGGGCCGCCCAAAGGATCACGCCCAGCACGCCGGAGCCGAACACCACATCCATGAACCCGCCACTGCCGGACTTCTTCTGCTCGCCGTCAACGGCCTTGCCGCTGGCATCCACCAGCTCGCCGCCGCCCTGCTGCTGCGCCGCAGGCGCCGCGTCCTGCGCCGCCGCCACGGTCGCCGCCACCGGCGCCGCCACGAGGCCTAGCATCACGATAGCCGCCATCACCGACTTTTGCATCTTCTTCATGTTCATTTTCTTGTTCCTTTTAGGGTTAAGGTTTTCGCTCCTTCGCTCGTTCCGCATTCGCTCACTTGCTCAGTCGCTCAGTTCTCTTTTCTGAATGGGTTTTCGCTCCTTCGCTCGTTCCGCATTCGCTCACTTGCTCAGTCGCTCAGTTCTCTCAAATCCTCACTTGGCCGCCCAAGGGCTGGAGGCGTAGCTCTTCTTCAGGGTCGTGCGCATCGCGTCCGCGCGGCCGCTCTGGCCGAGCTTCTCGAAGCAGTGCGCCGCCTTGTAGAGTGCCTCGGGCTGCAGCCTGGACGCGACCTCCTGGTCGTTGTAGAGGTACACCACGCGGAGGTAGCCGTCCGTAAGGGCCTGCTTCGCCGCGTCTGCTGACTCGTTGCCGGCCTTGAGAATGATGTCGCCACGCAGGATCAGCGCCGAGCCGCTGGAGAAGCGGTCGCCGCTCTTCGCCGCCTTCGCCAGCTCAGATTCCAGCTTGGGCGTCCTACCTAGCGCCAGCAGCGCCTTCCAGTAGGCGGGAGCCAGTTCGCCCTTGTAGGCCGCGGCAGGCTCTCCCGAAATGATGTTCTGGCACGTCTTCAGCGCGTCTTCCGCCTTGCTGGCGGCGATGTACGCGTCGGCAAGGTAACGGCCCGCCACCTTGTCCCACTGAAGGTGCTGGTAGTCCTTCGTGATCTTCTGCAGCGCAGGGATCGCAGCCGCGCCCTGCCCCTTCTGGACCTGCTCCACCGCCGCGTCGAAGGAAGCGGGCTTGTCGATGTCCAGGACATCAACATCCGCTTCCTTGACCTGAAGCTCGATGTTGCCCTTGGTCACCACGTACGCCTTTTCGCGCGTGCTCCAGCGGATGTTTCCCTTTTGCGTCTCGCCGGTCGTCGTCTTGATCGTGCCGGGCACGTTGCCGAACGCGGCCGCGCAGGCCACGCCCGCCACCAGAAGGACTGTCAACTTCTTCATGTTTCTTTCTCCAAGCTTTCCTGAAATCAACTCTTAACTCTTAACTCTAAACTCTTAACTATTCGCCTACTTGTCCGCCCCCGCCTGATTCATCGCGTTCTGGACGGCCGTCAGGTGCTTCCCGTTCGGGAAAAGTTTCTTGTACGTCTCGCCGTAGCGGAGGATGTCCTCGGACTGCTCCTTGCCCAGCTTGGCCATCAGCGGCAGCACCGTCGAATAGCACCTCTCGAGGTTGGCCAGCTGCGCCGGCGTCATGTCCTTCGCGGGATGCTCGTCCGTCGGCTCGTGCGACATGAGGAACGCCTGGAACATCGCCGTCGCCAGGCCGCACGTCTCCTTTGCCTGTTCCGCGAGGTTCATCGCCTCTTCAGCCTCCATCTTGCGGACCAGCACGTCGCCGGACTGCAGGGTGAGGATGTCCTGCTCCGCCTCCGACTTCCTGTATGCGCGCAGCTTCTTCACAGCTCCGACGGCCTGGTTGAAGAACTTGCGGCGAAGGTCGTCGTTCTTCTCCACGCGCCCTTCCTCCGAGGCGACATCGATCATCATCTCGTACGCATCGATCACGAGCTGCGACTTGCCGTACTTGTCGATGAAGCGCTCAAGCAGCTCGTGGGCCTCGGCGTAGTGCTTGGCGCCCTTGTGCGCCTTGGCCTGGCCCAGCATAGCGGGGGCGTCCACCGAAGCCGGCTTCTCGAGCGCCTTCGCAAGCTCTATCGCCTTGCCGTACGCCTCCAGCGCCACGTCCCACTCCTTCGCCTCCAGGAGCGCGTTGCCGGCGGCGAGGAACTGTGCCGCAGAGTACTTGCCGCCAGACGTCTCGAGCATCTGCTTGTACTGCTTCACGCCCTCCGCGCGAAGTCCCATCTCGATGAGCGTCTTCGCCAGGCGCGGGACGGAGTTCTTTGCCTCGTCGGAGTCTGGGAAGTCCCGCTGCAGGCGCGCGAACGCGTCCTGCGACTTCTCCATGTTCTGCTCGGCGGTCCAGATGGTGCCGATCTTCACGAGCGCCACCGCCCCATACTTGCCCTTCGGGTAGAACTTGAGGTACTCCTCGTACGCCTTGACGGCGAACGCGCGGAAGTGCTGGAGAGTCATCTTGCCGACGGGCATCTGCAGGCGCTGCCAGCTCTCGCCCTCGAGGAAGAGCGCCTGCTCGCGCTGCACGAGAAGCTTCTCGCGCTGCTCCTTGTCGAGCGACTTGTCCTCCAGTAGCTGCGTCACGCTCGCCGCCACGGCCTTGAAGTCCTTGATCGCCTTGATCACAGCTATCGTCGCGTTGCGCTGAAGCACGACACGCTCCGTCTCGTTCGTTTCCGCCGCGTCCATGAACGCCGCAAAGCCACGCTTCTGCTGCATCAGCGCCAGGCCCAGCTGCGCGCTTGTGCGCTCCATGGGCTTCTTCGTCACCTGCACGAACTTCCGCAGCCACTCCTCCTGGGCCTCGACGTTGCCGAGCTTCCCGTTGCATGTGGCCAGATAGCTCAGCGCGCTCGCGTAGTGCGTGGAGTTCGTGTACTGCGTCGCGATGCGTCCGTAGTAGCGGATGGCGGCTTCCCAGTCCTCCGCCTTGAAGGCGCGTGCGCCAAGTGTCAGCGCGGTCTGGGCGGCGTTGTAGTGGGTGGGATAGTTGTCGAAGTAGGCGTCATACATCTGTTGCGAGCGCGCGAGCGCGCCCATGTCGCGCTCCTTCGCCGCGAGCCGGAGCACGGCGTCGCCTGCAGGGCGGATGAACTCAGGCTTCAGTCCGGAGAAGCGCTCGGCGAGGTAGCCCTCCACGGCGTCCGCTGACATCCGGTTTTCCAACTTCTTCTTCGCGTCCTTCTCGTTCTGCCAAAGGTTGAGCCAGCTCTCCGCGAGGTTCGCCACCGCGCCGATGGACTCGTCCGTCTCCGGGAACTGCGCGAGGATGTCGCCGTACGACTTCACGGCCGCCGCGAAGTTGTTGCTGCGGAAGTCTTCGTCCGCGTTCTCGAACTGCAGGCGGCGGACCTTCTTCATCTGGTCCTTGGAGATGTTCGTCTTGATGTCCTTCTTGTAGCGCGTCTTAACGAACTGGGCAATCGCCTCCGCGAGCTCGCCGGCGCTGGCCGCCCACTTCGACTCCGGGTACTTCACGAAGACGTTGATCGCGTGGTTGTACGCGCCCGCCCCGTTGCGCTTGCCGCCCTTGCGCGCGCCGAAGAGGGAGTCCTTGATCATGTCCTCGTCCGGCTTCGGCTTCTTCGCCTCGTCCTGCACGG
>CAMPAF010000347.1 GCA_946631535.1 uncultured Verrucomicrobiota bacterium | reverse complement strand
TACGGCCAGCCGCAGAGCGTGCCGATCCGCGAGGACTTCCCCACGCCCGGCTGCACGAACCCGTACGGCTGGACGAAGCTGATGATGGAGCAGGTGTTCCGCGACGTGCAGAAGGCCGACCCGGCCTGGAACACGGTCATCCTCCGCTACTTCAACCCGATCGGCGCGCACGAGAGCGGCCGCATCGGCGAGGACCCGGCGGGAATCCCGAACAACCTCCTGCCCTACGTGGCGCAGGTGGCCGTGGGGCGCCTGAAGGAGCTGAACGTGTTCGGAGACGACTATCCCACGCCGGACGGCACGGGGATCCGCGACTACATCCACGTGGTGGACCTCGCGATCGGTCACCTGCGCGCGATCGAGAAGCTGGCCGAGAAGCCCGGCTTCAAGGTCTACAACCTCGGCACGGGCCACGGCTATTCCGTGCTCCAGATCGTCAAGGCGTTCGAGGCGGCGAGCGGACAGAAAGTGCCGTACGTCATCAAGCCGCGCCGCCCCGGCGACATCGCCGAGTGCTGGGCCGACCCCTCGCTCGCCGCGAAGGAGCTGCACTGGAAGGCCGAGCGCGGCATCGAGCAGATGTGCGCCGACACCTGGCGCTGGCAGTCTCAGAATCCGAACGGATTTCGAAGTGCCTAGTGGCTAGTGGTTAGTGGCTAGTATGGGATGTCGGGTGACGAATGTCGAATGTCGAAAAACATGGCATGGCTGACCTGCCCGACATTCTGAATGCCTTCGAGCAGGCGCTCGAACTTGAGCGCGAACTAGGGACGCGCACGGTCGATTGCGACCGTGCGCTTCTTGCTCCAGTTAGTCTGAAACGGCAGGACGGCCGAGACCCTAAAGACCCTAAGGACCTTAAAGACCCTAGTGACCTTAAGGACCTTAAAGGCGAGAGTCGCGCCATGCCGACTACCGAGGAGCTGGCGGCGTGCACGAAGTGCCCGTTGGCCACCCTCGGGCGGCAGCACGTGGTGCCTGGCCAGGGGAACGCCAATTCGCCAGACTTCATGTTCATCGGAGAGGCGCCTGGGGCCGACGAAGACCGGCAGGGGCTCGCGTTCGTCGGCGCGGCCGGGCAGTTCCTCACGAAGATGATCGCCGCCATGGGTTACACGCGCGAGCAGATCTTCATCGCGAACATCTGCAAGTGCCGTCCGCCGAACAACCGCACGCCCAATCCGCAGGAGATGGAGGCGTGCCTGCCGTACCTGAGGCGGCAGATCGCCGCGATCCGCCCGAAGTGCATCGTGCTGCTCGGACGTACCGCGATGAACGGACTCTTCCCGACGCAACGCATTCGGCGCTGCACGTGGTACGAGTATGCTGGCATTCCCGTGATCGCCACGTTCCATCCGTCCTACATCATCCGCTTCAATCCTGTGACGGACGCCGTCAGCCTGCGCACGGCGAAGCTGGAGGTGTGGAACGCGCTTAAGCTCGCCCTCGCCAGGCTCGGCAAGCAGCCGCCCGGGAAGAAGTGAGGTAATCAGAAATGAAAAAGCAGTTGATCGTCGTTGTCGCGGGCCTTTCGTTGGCCGCTGTCTGGGCGGCGAATGGCCCCAAGCTGAATCTTGTGACAGGAGAGGATGTCAAGCTGTCCGTTTTCCGCGAGGGCGCGCAGCTGTTCAGCAACCGGCCCTATCGGGCGCCGAAATTGCCGTCTCTTCTGGACGGCCAGTCCCTTGTCGTGGCGCCGATTGAAGGATTCCAGGTCGACTGCCTGACGGATGGGAGGCTATATGCGCTTGCCCCGGAAACCCCTTACTGTAAAGACACGAAAGTAGGCGAAGCGCTTGTGAAGCAGGGGTTTGAGCGTGTCGCGGACGTTCCCGTCTTCCAGCTCTTCGGCACGAAACCGTGGGAGCGCGTGGTCACGTACCGGAAGGATGTCCGCGCGGGCGAGCATTTTGATGTCGCCAAGTGGGCGGTCTTTCTTGGCGCTGGCGCGGTGGAGCGGGCGGACGTGTCCCTTCCGCCCTGTCTGGCGAATCCGCCGGCGAGGATCGACATCGACGGCGGTCGACAGCTCTTTGTCGACGACTACCTCGTCGAGTCGAAGAGCGGCGTCGTGCGGCATTGGAACAGCCCGGTCAAGCTCGAGTCGCCGATTCTTCGTCCGACACGCGAGGACGGCACGCGCATCGGCGGCTGTGCCGTCGCGACGGACGGCGGCCTCTGGTGGGATCCGACAATCGGGAAATACCGCCTTTGGTACGAGGACAACTGGGCGGGCAACATGCGCTATGCCGAGTCGAATGACGGCATGCGGTGGGAATTCCCCGACCTCGGGAAAGTGAAGGGCACGAACCGCGTCTTTGCCGATGGCGAGGAGAAATGCAACCACGATCTCGACAGCTGGAGCGTCTGGCCGGACTACACGGCGGCGAATCCATACGCCGACTGGAAGATGTTCACCTCGGCGCCGGGCCGGCTCACTCCCGACACCTTGTACGGATCGACTGACGGGCGTTCGTTCACGCGCATCGGCGTCGCGGGGTGGAGCTTCGACCGTTCGACGCTGCATTTCGATTCGCTGCTCGGCAAGTGGGTCTATTCGCTGCGCGACGGACGTCCTGGGGTCGGGCGGGCGCGGCGTTTCCTGGCGGTCAGCGAACTGAAGAAGGAGAACGCGCAGTACTGGTTCGAGAACGACCCGAAGAGACTGTCGGAACGCCCCGCCGGGACGGTCGAGCCGGAGCTCTGGACGAACGTCGACGGCGAAGGCAATCATCAGCTCTACAATTTCGACGCCGTTCCCTACGAGTCGCTGATGCTGGGCGTCCGCGAAGTCCTGCACGTCGACATTTCGCCTGACGGCAAGAAGCGCGACAATGGGTATTGCTGGGCGGTCGGCCTTCCGAAGACGACGGGGCTGCAGTTCGCGTTTTCGCGCGATGGCCGACACTACACGCGCGCGCAGCAGGAGGCGATCTGCTCGAGCGGCTGGGGCTCGGGCAAGTGGGACACCGGCTATCTTTCGGCGATGGGCGGCATCTGCGTCATCAAGGACGAGCGGCTGTGGTTCTACTACTCCGCCCTGCGCGGCGATGCGGAGATGCGCGGAGAGAAGATCGGCAATGTGCCGATGCAAAAGCAGGGCATGTACTACAACGGCGCGATCGGCGCGGCGACGCTCAGGCGGGACGGCTTCTGCGGCATGGTGGCGGACGGCAACGGCGAGATCGTGACGAGGCCGCTCGCGTTCACCGGTTCGCATCTTTTCGTAAACGCCGAATGCCTCTACGGAGAGGTGAAGGCCGAGATCGTCGACGGGGCGGGCCAGGTCGTGCCGGGCTACTCCGCGGCCGACTGCCGGGAACTCAAGTACGTCGACAGGACCAAGGCGGAACTGGTGTTTGGGAACGGCGCGTCGGGAACGCGCGCCCTTCCGAAGGGGGATGGCCTGAGAATACGCTTCAAGCTCCACTGCGCGACGCTCTACTCGTTCTGGGTGTCGCCCTCCGA
>CAMPAF010000346.1 GCA_946631535.1 uncultured Verrucomicrobiota bacterium | reverse complement strand
CAACCGGCAAGCCCGCGTTTTCTACCCGACATGGAAAATCAGGGATAAGGGTCGAACACCACGATTTTGCGCCAAACGGGATTCCACGGGACGAGAATTCCCGCTCTAGGCATTGCCGGTAGACCTCTTCCTTTAATCCGTTCCACAGTTTGCAGAAGGCTATCAAACCATTGGAGAACACATCGCCAAGCCCGACAAGTCCACGTCGTCTCAGCGCATCAGCAATATCATGCCTGGAGCCCTGAACTTCACCTTGCCGGGGCCGACGGAAACACCAGGATCCGCCGCCGGCTTCCCCGTGACAGGGCCATTGATCAGCATAAGCCCATGCGAACCCGTTGCGTCTGGGTTGTCGATGGCTATCGACACTCCCGAGAGATCGAACGTGGACTTGACGGCAAGGGTTCCGCAAGTGCCCAAAGCGGAATCGACGCTGTACGAAAGGTTTGTCGCGGCCAATGTCGCGTCCGCCGCGACAACAAGCTCGCCGTTGTCGCCGTAGCCAGGCCAGACCCTGCCGACGACGACAAGCGTTCCGTTTGACACCGTGCCGGAGCCGACGAGGTTGGTAACGGTGTGCGTCGCGCCGCAGAGGTCGATCACGCCGCCGGCCAGCATGAGGTTCGTCTCCGGCAGCGCCTTCTCGGCAACTGCGAGGGTGCCGTTGGATACGCACGTTCCGCAGGCCCAGCTGTTCGTCCCCGTCAACGTGAGCACGCCTTCGCCCGCCTTCGTGAAAGCCGGGGCCGCCACTATGTCGGCGGGCGCATTGCCGAACGTCCACTCCTGGCCCGACCGCTCCGTGAACGACTGCGGCACTTCGAGGTTCTGTCCGTTGGTGTCGATGACCACACCGCCGACGCCCACTCTGGCGGAAGTGAATCCGTAGAAGAACGATGCGGACGACGACGGCTGCGCGAATATCGTTCCGCCGTCCAGAACCGCAGTCATCGTGTCATTGGTCATCGCACTTGAAATGCGCCGCGTCTTGACCGTGCCGTTGGTCAATACCGAAAGAGTGACCACATGCCCGCCTTCGGAAGACGAATATCCGGCGATTATGCTGCCGTTGACGTCAAGCACTCCGCCCGCCGACACCTCGCATTCGGCCCGAGACGTCTTCTTGCCTGCGGTCAGGTACATGATCACGCCCGACTGGGACATCGTCACGGTGCCGCCGCGTATGTAGAGGCGGCCTTTGTCATTTGAATATCTCCCGAGAAACGCCTCGGGGCCGGCGAAGTTGACTCTGCCGCCGTCGTACACGTACATGGTTCCGTCGCCGTAGTAAAGTGAATTGCACTCGCCAAGCGTGAATGTCCCCTTGCTGTGCGTGATGTCAATGGTTCCCCCGTGAAGCTCGTACGTTGCCGCCGGGAGCGGATTATAGCCTACGCCGGCGTTGCCGATGCTGAAGGCGTTGTGGCTTTTGATGTCGTCGCCCGTGGCCTTGACCGTTCCGCCGTACTGGCGCATCGTGCCGTTCCGCCCGTTCAGCTGAAGGCACGTCAGCGTGGATGAGTTGGTGAGAACTATGTCTCCCGTGCCGCTCGCGGAGTTGTTGCCGTTGTGCCCGTATGTGAAAAGGCCTCCGTCGACTGAAATGGACGAGCCGTCGAGCAGCAACCCGGACTTTCCATTCGAGCCGGGGCCGCTGCCTGCAGCCATGTTCCCCGCCACGGCGACGGCGCTGTTCACGAACGCGACGTCCGTTCCGCCTTGCCACGACGCCGCGCCGCCGATGCTGACCGTAGAGTTGGAGAAGACCACATTGGACACGAGGTTGGTGGCCTTCGAAAGCGACGCCATCGTCGTCACCCCCGTCGCGACTCCGTCCGGCGGGGCGAAGACGAGCGCACCCTCAAGCGGCAGCAGATCGCCCACGGTGTTTGTCGCAGCGTGGATGCGGAGCGTGCCCGCGCCCTCCTTCGTGAGCGAGACGTTCGTAATGGCACCCTCGATCACGGCCTCCGCAGCGCCGGTGTAGACGGCAAGGGTCGGCGCCGTATCGTCTCCGTTGTTGCCTGCTATGCCATTCTTGAACGTCAGAGTGTCCGTTGCCCAATTGTCATTCAGCACAAGCGACGACGGATTGAGTCCGCAAGACGAAGCCGCGCCGAACTCTATCGGCGACGACGGCACGCCGCTTGCGACGACGGTCAGCGGATGGCCGTATGCGGTGAAGCCGAAGGCCGACGCGCCGGACGCCACGGACACAGTTCCCGCCGCTGCCGCGCCAGGCGTCCAGCCGACGCTCTCGCCCGTGAGCGTTCCGTAGTTCCCGCCATTGAGAACAAGTGCATCAGTCGCCGCAAGTCCCTGCCCGAAATTGGCAATGAGCGAGCCCTCGTACACGGTGAACGTTCCGCCCCAGCTGTTTTCGCCCGTGAGGACAAGGGGCGCTGCGCCGCGTTTCGTGCCGCCGGATGAGAATGTCAGCGAGAGCGGCTCAACCTGCAGCTGGTCCGTATCGTAGTCGCCCGACGCCTGCGTCCAGGAGGGAGACGGAGAGAGCACGACATCGCCATCCTCGATGAAATAAGTCTCGTTCGTCCCCACCGCGACGAGCGCGTCGGAACCGAGGGACGCGTAGAACTTCTTCCCCTCGGCGTCCCACATGCCTGCTACGCCCCTCTTTACGGCAGGGCGGAAATCGCGCACGCAGACGCCGTCGTTGGTTATGACGCACGAATATATCGTGACAAGCGTCTGCAATCCCGCACTGCCGTCCGGTTGCCTTCTCGCGAAAAGATACATTGGCACCGCCGAGGTCTGGGTATGCGCGGCCGAGTAGGTTTTGGTGTATGTCACACCAGTCGACTTCACCGTCGCCTTGCTCGTCTCGTTGACCGGCGTTCCGTCAAGCGTCAAGATGACACGCTCAGTGGAGGACACTGTCAGGTCGGTAGGCATTTTCCATTTGCCAGCACCGTTATTGCATGAAAAGGCGTACTTGCCGCCGCTGGCTTTCTCGCCGTTTATATAGCCGCAAAACGAAAGCGAAGTGGAAACGCCGTCGTTGCAGCCAAAGATGTACTGCTGACCCTTGGTGCTGTTCATCAGGCAGTCGACAGTGCAAATCGTCTTGTTGCCGACAGGGCAGAAGCCCGTGTCGATATAGCACGTCGCCAGGGTCGCTGCGGCCGTGCCGACGCTCTTTACGCCTTCCACTAGGTAGTCGTAGTCGTTCGACGTCGTGGCGAGGAACGCGCGAGCCGCGCACTGCGCGGTTGGACGCGCCTCCTCCGCAAGCGCGAACGTGCGCGCCTCGTCAGTTTCATCGACGATGCCCAGCTTGAGGACGTTCGGCCACGATGCGATGCCATCGCCCTTGTCCTGTCCGTCGGCAGACCAGACGTAGTAGACGGCATTTGTCTCGCCGTCGGCAGCGGCCTCGCCAAGGACGACTGTCGCGGTCATGTTCTCGGCGTCCACCGAAAACCCGGTTATCTCGCGCGCAAAGGACGAAACG
>CAMPAF010000345.1 GCA_946631535.1 uncultured Verrucomicrobiota bacterium | reverse complement strand
CGCAGATGTACGTCACGGAAGTGGCGCCGCCCGAGCTGCGCAACCAGGCGCAGGGGCTGATGATGACGCTCACCGGCAGCGCCGGCGTGTTCCTCTCGGTGTCGCTCTTCGACGCCGTACTCGCCGCGAACGTCAAGCCCGACGGCACGCACGACTGGGCGACGCCCTACCTGCTCGCATTCGGCATCTCCGTCGCGCTCGCGATCCTCACGGCGCTCCTGTTCAAGCCCGTCTCAGGCCAGTCTGACGGGAAGCGCTAGTTCTCGTTCGAGTGGAGGCCGCCTGAACCGGCCTTGAAGACGACGTTGCCGTGGTCTGTCCCCGGCACGAGGCGGGCGCAGTTCCAGATGCAGCCGCCGCAGTGGACGCACTTCTCGCGGTCGAACTTCGGCACTCCTCCCGGCTCGTCGGACGGCATGAGCGCCTGCGCGCTGCACACCTCGATGCACGTGTGCTTCGTGCACGTCTTGCAGAGCTCGGGGTCGGCGAAGGAGACATGGTCCGCGAAACCCGGCGCGGCCTGCACCTTGCCGCCCAAGAGAAGCGCGTCCTGATGCAGCACGAGCAGCTCGCCGTCGTACGGGATCGCCGGCCAGCCGCAGGCGTCCATCACCGCGTCGTGGAGAGGCTTGCGCGCCTTCTCCGCCTCGGCAACCGCCGCCTCGAACGCGGCCTTGTCCTTGATCCTGCCCTTCACCGCGTCCTTCAGCTCCGGGACGCGCGAGGCCGGCGGCACGCTCTTGAACGGGAGCGCGATGCCGAGCATCCCGCGCATGCCCTCGCCCACCATGCCCCAGAAGAACGACTTGTTGAAGCCGTTGCGCGCGCCGCTCGCCTTCTTGAGGCGCTTGGCGAGCGCGGACGCGCGGCGGTCAGCCACGTAGGTGGCCTCGAGGTTCGCCTTGGTGAAGTCCTTGCCGTCCTGCAGGAGCTTGAGGACGGACTTCGCGAGCATCACGCCGCTCTCCCACGCCTCGTCCACGCCCGCGTTTGCGAGGCAGTCCGTCGTGCCCGAACCCTCGCCGATGCGCGCAAACCCGTCGCCGCACAGGAACGGCTCGCCCTCCACGCCCGATTCGGCGATGGACTTCGCGCCCCAGCTGAGCAGCTTGCCGCCCTTCAGGTGACGCCAGATGTACGGATGCATCATCCAATGCTGCAGGTAGCGGTACGTTGTGCGCACGGGAGTGTCCATCCACGGCGAGACGAACACGCCGAGCGCCGCCGTGCGGTTTGGATAGACGTAGAGGAAGCCGAATATCTCGGGCTCAGGGAAACCCATCGTGTGGAGCACCGTGCCAGGCTCCAGCTCGCAGTCCTCGGGCAGCTGCACGACGGCCTTCATGCCGAGGCCCCAGTCGTATGCGTGATGGCCTGGCGGCAGGCCGAACTTCTCGTCGAGCGCGCGCCCAACCGCGCCCACAGGCCCGTCGGCGACGACCGTGAGCGCCGCCTTCACGTCCATGCCCGGCATGTACGCGCCGTCGATCGGCGTCCCGTCCTTCTCCACGCCCTGATCCGCGAGTCGCACGCCCGTCACCTTGTCGCCGTCGAAGAGCGGCTCCGCCACGGGCATGCCCGGCATGATCATGAGGCCGCTCTCCATCACCTTCTGGGCGGCCCACGTCATGAACGAGCCCATCTGCAGGACGAGGCCCGGCTTCTTGTCCATGAACGGCGGGATGAACGGCAGCTCGCGCGCCTTCCACTTGCCGCCCCTCATTATGACTCCGCCCATCTTGAAGGCCAGGTCGATCATCTTCGTGCCGAAGGAGCGCTTCGAGCAGCCGAGATGGTCGAAGAGATACGCCAGCTTCTCCTCCTTCACCTCGATCGCGTTCGGGATCTCCTTGGCGAGGTCGAGGTCCGGGAACGACGCCTTGATGGCCGTGCCCTTCGTGACGATGCCGGAGACGCCGAACCCGGGGTCGTCCGCGCGCTCGTAGCACATCACCTGCAACGGGCATCCCGGCATCGCCTTCGACTCGTAGAGCGGCGTTCCGTCCTCCTTCATCTTGGCGAGCTCCGGCCCGATCGTCGCGAGAAAACCGGCGGCGGCGGGGCCGAACCCCGTCACCACGATGTCTGCCTGCATCTCCTGCCTGTCCATTGTCGTCATTCCTTCCTGAGGGGGATAGTATACCATGTCCGTACCCCTTTGACCATGCGCCGGTTTTCTGATATGCTTTTGCCCATGGCGACAGACGATGCAGACGACGGCATATTCCAGCGTACAGAGCTGCTGGTGGGACGTCCCGCGATGCGGGCGTTCGTCGGCACGCGCGTCCTGCTCGTCGGCACGGGCGGCGTCGGCAGCTGGTGCGCCGAGGCGCTCGTCCGCACCGGCATCGGACACGTCTCGCTCGTGGATGCCGACCGCGTCTGCGCCTCCAACGTCAACCGCCAGCTCATGGCCACGACCAAGACGATCGGCGAGGCGAAGGTGAACGTGCTCGCGCGCCGCCTGCTCGAGATCAACCCCGATGCGGAGATCGAGGCCCGCCAGGCGAGATACTCCGCCGAGACGGCCGCCGACTTCGACATCGCCTCGTACGCCTACGTGGTCGACGCCATCGACTCCGTGGCCGACAAGGCGCACCTCATCCGACACGCGCTGTCCATGCCCTCCGTCACGCTCTACTCGTCGATGGGCGCGGCGCGTCGGCTCGACCCGCTCCGCATCCGGACTTCCGAGTTCCGGAAGGTGCAGGGCGACGGGCTGGCCCGCGCCCTTCGCGCGCGCTTCAAGAAGGAAGGAAAGTTCCCGCCCCGCAAGTTCACGTGCGTGTGGTCGGACGAGCAGCCGCGCACAGACGGCGGCACCGTCATGCACGTCACGGCCGCCTTCGGCCTCGCGCTCGCCGGGCTGGTCGTGAGGGACATCTGCGCCAAAACACCAAGCGAACCCGCATGACGTACATCTCCATAGACTTCGAGACCACGGGAACCGTGCGCGGCTGGCAGAACGAGCCGTGGCAGCTGGGGCTTGTGGCCGTCACCGACGGGCGCCCGGTGCCAGGCACGCAGTGGGAGGCGTTCTTCCGCATCCCACCCGACAGACCCTTCTCGCCGCGAGCGCCGGGCCGCTGGGCGGAGCTGCGCGACACGCTCGCGGACGCGCCGTCGTTCATGGATATCTGGCCCGAACTTTCCGTCCGCCTCGTCGGCCACCCGCTCGTGGCGCACAACGCCGCCACAGAGCGCACCATCCTCGAGAAGCGAGCGCCCCTCGCTCCGTTCGGACCGTGGAACGACACGCTCGCCATCGTGCGCGCCCGCTGGCCGCGCCTCCCCTCCTACGCGCTCGGCGACCTGATCGCCACGTTCGGGCTTTCCGAGCAGGTCGACGCACTATGCCCGGGGCGCACATGGCACGACGCCCTCTACGACGCGTGCGCCGGCGCGGTCCTCTTCTGCCACGCCTGCGGCGCCTAGCGCGCGCTTGCGGTGCAAGAGGGTATTTTGGTAGACTTCTCCA
>CAMPAF010000344.1 GCA_946631535.1 uncultured Verrucomicrobiota bacterium | reverse complement strand
GCTTTGGCGAAGTCTTGCCCAAGCTTTGCACAAGTCTTGCCCAGACTTTAGCAAAGCGTGGGCAAGCATCATGTGCAGGTCAGGCAGGACATCACTAAATCATTCTGCGGTGGAGTCCAGCGCGACGACTTCCTCAAGCTCCTTCGACGACAGCTTCGCAAGGAACGACTCCCCGCCCGTGACGATCGACTCCGCAAGGACGCTCTTGGTCTGCAGTATGTCGTCGATATGCTCTTCAAGCGTCCCTTCGGACACGAGCAGGTGGACGAACACGGTCTTCGACTGGCCGATGCGGTGGGCGCGGTCCGTCGCCTGGTTCTCCACCGCCGGGTTCCACCACCTGTCGTAGTGCACGACATGTGTAGCCTTCACAAGGTTCAATCCGAAACCTCCAGCGCGCAGCGAAAGCACAAACACCGACGCCCCCCTCCCGCGGCTGAAGTCGGCGACCTCGCGGTCGCGCTCTGCGGCGGACATCCCTCCGTGAAGAAAGTTCACCCTGCGCCCCAGCCGCTTCTCCAGCAGCTCCTTGAGCCTTGCCCCCACCTTCGCGTACTGGGTGAACACGAGCGCGCTTTCACCGGACTCCACGACCCCTTCGAGGATCTGCGCCAGACGTTCGAATTTGCCCTCGCCGTCGCATATGAGCTTGAGCCTGGTGATGAGCGCCAGCACGTCGCCGCTGCGGTGCTCCCCGGCGCGGAAGTCCGCCAGCGCCTCCTCATATTCCGCACGCCCGTCCTGCGAAAGCGCGCAATACTCCCGTATCTCGCGCTTCGGGCCGAGTTCGCGCGCCACGCCCTCGTCGCTCTTGCGCCGACGCAGGATGAAAGGCTCCAGCGCGCGCCGCAGCCTCTTTGCCGCGGCACAGCCAGGATCGTACGCGACGGGCTTGATGAAACGCTCCGCGAACGACTTGCGGTCGCCGAGAAAGCCGGGATTGAGAAATTCTTCGAGGCTCCATATATCCGCAGCGGAGTTTTCCACGGGCGTTCCTGTAAGCGCTATGCGCCGGCGCACTCCGAGCGCCCGCACCGCGCGCGCCGCCTGCGTGTCGGGATTCTTGACCGCCTGCGCCTCGTCCAGGACGAGCGCGCGCCAGTCGATCTCTGATATTTCGCGGTAGTCTTTCACCAGCAGCGTGTAGCTGGTCACCACGACGTCCGCCGCCTGCACCGCCCGCCTGAAGCCGCTCGCGATGTGGCGGGAGCCGCCCTGGTGGACATAGACCGCAAGATCCGGCGCGAACTTCGCGAACTCGTGCCTCCAGTTTGAGAGAAGCGTGAGCGGCACCACGACAAGCGCGGGGCTGCCGCGCTCTGCCGTGTCGAGCAGCCATGCGATGGTCTGGATCGTCTTGCCGAGACCCATATCGTCGGCAAGCAGCGCGCCGAATCCGTTCGCCGTGAGGAATCCCATCCATGCATACCCGCGCAGCTGATAGTCTCTCAACACCCCCCTGAACCCCTGCGGCGGCGCGCAGCCTTCGACAGGCGCACGGCCGGAAGCGCGGATGCGCTCGACGAGGCCTCTCAACCATCCGTGCGCGGCGGCCTCCTCTATCTCAAGCCGCCCTATGCGGCCGATTCCGCTTGCGAACGACATTGCCTCAGCCCGCGAGAGTGTCGCACCGTCGGCTTTCTCCAGCGCACGCAACGCCTCGCGCAGCACGCCTCTGTCGACTTCTATCCACCGGTCGCGAAAGTATACAAGAGTCGAGCCCTGGTCGAGAAGGAAACGTATCTCCGCCGCCGAGACCTCTTCGCCGGCGACCTTCACGCGCAGCTTTGCCGTCGCGCCCGGGAAACCCACGCCGCCGTGCGCCTCCGCGTCCGCGCCGCCGGCCTCGATGTCCGCCGAGGCCGTCACCTCTGCGGATATATCCACGCCTCCGGTGGAATAGCCGGCCTCGGCCAGTTCGCGCGCGCCGCGCGCCATGAACGCCTCGGCCTCGGCGCGCGTGAGCTCGACCCTGAGCTCTTCACCGTGCGCGGCGAGCCGCCGCAGCGGGCCGAACACATACGCCGCCTGCCCGAGAGCCTTCAAAGCGCGGCGGCCGTGCGGCGTGGCGCACGAGATGAAGAACGCCTCCTTCTCCGGCGCGAAGACGAATTCAACGGCTTTTCTTACGGCAGTATCCTCTTCGCCGCCGCCATGCCATTCGGCAAGGTCCTTCGCGAACGCCGCGCACTCGCCGCCGTCCCACCGCACAAGGCCGGTTCTGCTGCGCAGAGCGTCCATCCATGCGTCGTGAAGAGTTTCATGCCTGCGGTCCTCCGCGTCGGCCGAAAGCGGCGTCATCGCAAACGACCTTACATACTCGTCCACCCAGGTGTCGTCGGCGTCCCCGAACGCACGCCACCTCGCATGCCAGCCGTCGTCCTCCCGGGAGATGTCTGGATAGAACCTTCCCTGCGCGATGATGCGCAACGCCTCGCGCTGGCGCGTAGAGAGCTTCCCGCCCCTCATCTGAACAGTCCGACGATCATGTAGCCGAGGTTGCCGATCCATTCCTTGACGGCGTATGAATTCCTGGACAGCGCCTCGGCCGACGGAAGGAAGTCCGCCGCTTCAAGCGGCTTCTCAAGCGCCGCCGTCATTTCAAAGTCGGTCGGCGCCGCAACAACATCAAACCCTGCCCGCCGGAAAAGCATGCGCGCCCTGCGCATGTGCCACGCGCTTGTGACGAGAAGGATCTTCGGCGAACGGCTCCCGCCGCCGATGAGAAGCTTGCGGACCTCTCCCGCCTCCTCCTCGGTGTTGCGCGCGTCGGGAAAGAACGATACAGCCTCGCGCGGGACGCCAAGCTCCTCCATCAGAGGCGCGGTGCTGAATTCAACATAGGGGCCTGTGAGGAACAGCCTCTTCGCCAGCCCCGCGCGATACAGCCGCGCGCCGAGAAAGACCCTGTCGGCCGAGCCGAATATCTCGGGCGCGTTGCATTCATGGTGAAAGCCGACGCCGCCACCAAGAACAACGATCGCATCGGCGGAGGGAAGCCCCTCGACACTGCCGTGCATCACGCCGTCGCGCGACCACTCGCGCTCAAGCGGCACGCCGATGAAGCGCGTCATGAAACCGCAGCTTGCAAGCCACAGGCATGCCAGCGCCGCGGCGGCGACCGCCGCGGCCAGCCTGCGGCACCACGCTCTTGCGCCCGCAAGCCGCCGGAGGACCAGCGCCAGCGCAAACGCAAGAAAGAACGCACCGAGCGGACTGGACACCCAGCCGACGATTTTGTTAAGACAGTACACAATCCCTCCTCCGTCAAATGAAGCAAAGCCTTCGTCGGTATTATAGCAAAAAAGGCCGCGGCATGTTGCGGGGCGCCGAAGCGGGCCGTCCGGCGTGCGGCGGCCACCCTTATCCCGGATTTTTGCGATAATGGAGTAGAAGCAGGATGCGCTTGTGCGCATGCGTGTTCGAGAGAGTGTGTGTCCTGTCAACATGCGGTCACAATCGGGGCAACCGTGCGCCCTGT
>CAMPAF010000343.1 GCA_946631535.1 uncultured Verrucomicrobiota bacterium | reverse complement strand
GTGCCGTTCGCGGGGTTCGTGACGTTGCGGCAGAACTGGGCGAGCGACGAGTCGGAACGCTCGTTGCAGTCGGCCGGCAGGCAGTGGTTGCGCCAGAGCTCGGCCGAGCAGCCGCCGATGTTCGGCTCAAGCTTCAGGTCCTTGTTGGCCGGCTGGCGGTCGCCGTAGGGGAGCATGTTGAAGCGGAGGTTGGGGTACTTCTTCGCGAAGGTTCTGCCGATGCGGTTCGCGAGAAGGTAGCACTGGACGACCGGGACTTCGGAGCCGTCCGGGTCGAGGTACTGGCGGACCTTCTCCATGCAGGCGTCGCAGTCGCAGTAGTGGGCGCAGTCGCCGATTGCGATGGAGAGTTCGCGGGTGTTCGGGTTTTTCTCGAGGTAGTCGCCGATCTCCTTGAGGAGCTGCGCCCACATCTCCTCGTTGGAGATGCAGACCCAGCTGTGGTTGCGCTTGTTCGTGGCCCGGACCCAGGCGTACCATTCGGGATGCTCCTTGGCGAACTTGCGGCGGTTCACCCAGCGGACGGTGACGGCGTGGTTGCAGTCGTGGTAGTAGTCTTCGGCCAGGTCGGGGCAGCCGGCGCCGGCGGCCAGCTTCTGCGAAACGTGGAAGCGGAGCTTGGAGGAGGACTTGAAGTCGTTCCAGCCGGTGTCGGACCAGGACTTGCGCTCCGCGTACATGAAGGGCCAGTCGACCTTGGCGTAGTCGCCGGCGATTTCGAGGCGGTTCGTGCGGGGGACGTAGTCGAAGTCGCGCGCGCAGAAGACGACGCCCAGCGACTCCAGCAGGTCGTAGGCCGCGTAGAGCGTGCCGCGCGAACGGTCGCCCGTCACCTCCAGGGTGTCCGCGTCCTTCACGCGTACGCAGAGCTCCTCGGGGTGCTCCGGCTTGTAGGGCGTTCCGACGAGGATCGACTTGTAGCCCTTCACGGGGGCGTCCGCGACGAGGAAGTGCGTGCCCGAGATGCGGCCGAGGAAGTCGGCGAGCTCGTTGGCGGCGTACTTGACGCCGGCGGGGGCGTCCTTCTGCACGACGACGACGGCCCTCGCGAAGCCTCCATCCGCGAGGACGAAGGGCTCCGGCTCCGCGGCAAGGAGCGTGACGGCGGCGAGCGATGCCGCGAAAAGCAGTATGGATGGTTTTTTCATGGTCGGGATTCCCCGGACACTGTTTCCTCCGCGATTTGCTCGGCGCGGAGAAGTTCGGTGCCCTTGAACTGGAAGACGATCTGGTGGAGCGTCGTGCCGCGCGCAAGCGTCGGCACGGTGCGGTCGGCGCGGTATTTCGCCAGCTGGTCCAGCGCCTCGGCGCGCTTAGCGTCGAGTTCCGCTTCGTCGGCGTCGGCCTTGGAGTATTTGAGCTCGATGAGGTAGCTGTGCTTCACGTCGCCGAACCGATGGCGCTCCGGGAAGAGGCAGAAGTCGCAGAAGCCGCGCGAAAGCTCCATCTCCGGCTCCATGAGGTAGAAGTTCAGGTGGCCGAACTCTGCCTGCATGTAGCCCTGGATGCGGTGTTCGCCCTGGATGCCGCCGCGAACGGGGTTCGTCGCCGCGAAGTCCTCCGCCAGGCGGCGCAGGAAGGGTTCCCAGTCGCCCCGGTAGGCGAATGCCGAGGCCAGCGCAGACCACTCCGACCAGTCGGGGTAGTTCGCGCGGGCGAAGTGTTCGCGCAGGTAGTCGAAGACCTGCTGCTTCACGCAGACGTTCGGGACGCGGAACCAGTCGAGGCCTTCGCGACGTTCCTTCATCGAGAGGATGCCGTAGTAGTAGAAGAGCGACTTGAAGTTCTCCGGCTTCGGAATGCTGTCGGCCGGGAAGGACTCCCTGAGGTCGAACTGTATTTCGCCGTCGGCCGCGATGCGCTCCGTGACGGGCAGCGAATCCTGCGCGTGCGCGGGGTCGATCCGGCGCTGGATGTCGGCGATGACCTTGAGCTTGGCGTAGTCCGTCCGGATGTTGACGTCAACCCAGCTCTCGGGAGGTTCGCCCGTCTGGACGAGCGACTTGAGGAAGAAAAGCGCCATGTCGCTGTTGAAGACGCTCTCCTTGCCGCGCTTTCGCGGGGAGAAGCAGTAGCCGTCGTACCACGGCCTGATGGCGGCGATCCACTCCGCCGGTTCGCCCTCGGTGTAGGCGCCGACGCCCTTGAAGTCCGTGTAGAGCTTCAGGCACTCCTCCTCCGAAAAGCCGAGCATCGAGTTGAACACGGGGGCCTGGGAGATGTTCGTCGCGATGTTGAAGCCGCTCGTGAGGTCGTCCATCGTCACGGGCGAGACGCCCGTCATGTAGATGCGGTCGAAGGCGGACTTGAAGGCCTTGAACCATTCGCGGTAGAATCCCTGGCCGTGCGTGATGTCCCTGTAGCTGTCGTTGCCTTCCGCTCGGAGCATCGCGTTCGTGAAGTTGTCGTACTCGTCCAGCATCAGGTAGAGGTGGAGGCCCAGGCGCCGGGCGGCCTTGGCCATGACCGTGAACTTGTCCGCTGGCGACGACTTGGCGAAGTCGTCGCGGACGTCCTTCTCGTAGGCCGCGCCGTAACGCCGCATGAAATCGTCCAGCTGCTTTCCCAGATAGTTCTCAAAGCGTTCCTGGAGCGTCGCGTCGGCCCCTCGGTTCACTTCCGAGAAGTCCATGTACAGGACTTGGTAGCGGTTGGCGTTCGCGGTCGGGTCCTTCGCGATGTCGAGTCCGCCGAAGAGCTTGTCGAAGTCGCCCTTCTCGGCGATGTCGTAGTAGCAGCGCAACATGGAGGCCATGAGCGACTTGCCGAAGCGGCGCGGCCGCACGAAGAAGAGGAACGACCCCGCGCGCTCGAGTTCGCGGATGAACCCCGTCTTGTCGATGTAGTAGTAGCCCTCGGTTCGGATTCGCTTGAAATCCGAAATGCCGTAGGGAATTGTCAGGTTGCCCGTCATGGCTTCAATGATACCACATCGCCGCGCGCATGGCAAAGGGCCGCCAGGGGCCACGGGCTACTTGCCGCCGCCGAGCGCCTCGCGCGTTTCGGAGATGAAATCCGGGTCGAGCAACGTGATGCGGCAGAGATCGGTGTAGCGCGGGACGGGCGCGGCGGAGGCGTCGGCGCGCGGCGCAAGGCGGATGACCGCGCCGGCGGGAAGGTCGACGACGCCGAGGCTCACGATCTGCCAGGCCTCGTCGCCCAGCGAGCCGGTCACATGGACGCTGGCGAGCGGCGCGTTGGTCGCGCTTCCGGCCTTCGGGTCGGCGGGCGCCTCGACCGTCGCGAGGGCCGCGTCCTGGTCCAGCGCCACGGCGGCGCCGGAACGGAGGTCGAGGAGGACATGCCACTGGCCCGCCTGGGCTGCCGGCACCTTGTACGAAATGGCGGTGACGGGGGCGTTCGTGTCGAAGTTCGCGAGGCGCGCGTACTGGAAGTTGTCGATGTTGTCCTTCTCGATGTGGACGTTGCGGTCCTTCACGAAGGCTTTCGGCTCGATGACGACTGAGCGGGCCTTGGCGGCGGG
>CAMPAF010000342.1 GCA_946631535.1 uncultured Verrucomicrobiota bacterium | reverse complement strand
CGGTCCACGCGGCGTCGCCGCCCGTCCACTTCAGCATGCCGCGCCCGAAGACGAGCTTGCCGTCCTCGGCCGCCGCGTCAAGGTCCGCCGCCGTGGAGGCCGTGAGCAGTCCGTCGGGATTGGATACCCCCCAAATGCTCATTGCACCCATCACCATGCCCAAACAGGCTATTTTCTTCATCATTCTGCGCTCCTTTTTTCGGCGCGCACCGCTCTCGCGGCACGCAAACGTCAACTGACTACAACCTTACAGGCGGGTATCATACCACACTTATGCCTTTTCCCGCAAGCCGAAGTTTGAACCCGCCGCCTGGAAGGCGGCTTTCCCAGTTAGGCGGCCGCGACGGAGCGCGGCCCTCCCGGAGCGGCTCGGCGGGACGCCTCGCCCCACCCTGTGGCCGCGACGGAGCGCGGCCCTCCCGGAGCGGCGAAAGAGGGCTACCGGATCAGGATGCAGAAGCCGTCGTGGTAGGCGAGGTTCAGCTGCGTGTTGTCCGCCGACCACTCTGCGAACCACTTGCTGCCGCGCGGGCGCGCGTACACGGGCGCGTTCTCGAGCGTGCCGCCCTCCTCCACGCGCAGGATGGGATATTCCTTCACCGTGTTGTGCGGGATGTCGTCCTCGTCCTGCACCGCGATCGTGGTGCCGGCCGCGAACTTCACCTTCGCGCCCGCCGCGACGGTCAGCGGCTGGCCCGCCGCCACGTCGTCCGCGCGGAGCGTCCACGTCGTGTCCGTCACGTGCACCTCGCCGTTCATCACCGTGGGCGCACCCGTCAGCGCAGGCACCGTGACGGGCGTGTACGGCGCCACGTCGCCCACGTCGAACGTCGTGCCCGGACCGAATGCGACCGCGCCGCCGAACGAAGGACGGGGATACGCCGCCGGATCGACGTCGGCCTTCCCGGCCAGCGTAGGACGCAGGAACGATCCGTCGCCCGGATCGAGGAACTTCACGTAGTTCGCGCTGTTCGTCACGCACCGCCCCTGCCAGTCCACGCCGATGCCGAAGTTCGACACCCAGCCGAGGTCCGTGTTGGCAGCCGGCCCCGATGTCCCGTTCCAGCCATTGCCCAAGCGCAGGAAAAACGTCTTCCATCCCGCCGTGAGCTTCACGGGCGGCCCCACGTAGAAACGGCTCCAGCCGATGATCGTATTAGATATCGTGTCTTTGTTGTCGTCCACCTGCACGACGCGCTTGCCGTCGATGACGAGATAGGCATAGCGCGTCATGCTGGAGACGAAGTTGCAGGTCACCTCCTCGCCCTCTTCGCCGGGAATGCGGATGTAGCCCGTGTAGTAGTGGGCCTGATTGTGGGTCGTGGCGCCATCCGCGCCGCTTGTCGCCGGCCATCCCTGGTAGGCATAGGCCGCGCCCTTCGGCTCCACGCACTGGAACGGCACCGTTGCAGGAATCGTCGTGTTGGCGTTTCCGCTCGTCTTGCCCCAGCTGTAGTACCAGTTGAGGCCAGTCGGCACGTTGGGGACGCGCGTCCCGAAGCGGAGCGTGCCGCCCTGCACGTCGGTCGCGCCCGCCACGCGGAACGGACCGTAGATCGTCAGTTCGTCCGTCCCCGTCTTCGTGAGCGACTTGAGCGTGCCCTTCACGAGCAGCGGCGTGCCCGTCACGGCGCAACGTCCGTCCGCGTACACGTCCGGGAACTCGGCGACGCGGGCGTTGAACACGCCCAGCTGTGCGTTGTTGAGGCGGATCGGCGCGCCGTTCGTGGGGATGGCGGCGAACGGCGTCATGTACGTGACGCCTGCCGACGTGGTCTTCACCGCGTAAACGCCGCCCGTCACGGCACCCTCCGCCACGCCGACTCTGCCCGTCACGCTCACGCCGCCCGCGAATGAGTTGTCGGGATTGGCAATCTGGATGTAGCCGCCGCCGTAGCCGGTGAAGCCGCCGTCTCCCGAAACGAGAGAGGACAGATTGAACGTGCGACCAAGCCCCAAGAAATCAACGGAGACGTTGCCGTCCACTGTCACGGGACCGTTCCACTGGTTCATGGGGGATGCCATCGACCCTAGCGTATGCGTCCCGCCGGTTGAAATCTGGACGCCCGCCCCGTCTTTCAGCCACAGCGTGCGGTTCTGCAGGTCCTGGCAGTTGTTCAAATAGAGTTTAGCTCCCGGCTCAATCGTCACGGAATACTTCGACGAACCCGTCCCCGTGCCGCTCTCGAATCCGAACCGTCCGCTTTCGACCTCTATGCTGCCGGGGTTCCAGATGGACAGCGCCACGAACCGGAACAGGACGTTGGCGTTCATCGCAACGGTAATCGTGTTGCTGTTGCAGTTGACCGTTCCGTAACGGAATTCAAGCGTCTGGGTGCCGGTCACGCGAATGTCCCCGTCGAGCGTCACGCCGCCCCGTCCGGCGAAGTTGGAACAGTCGTTGTTTGACTGATGGATGGCGCCGAGATTGTTGTAGCCGGTTCCTTTCAGGTGGAATTTTTCGCCGCCGTAGGACGGGTTGCCGCCTTGGGCCGTCCAGCCCGTCCCTGCGCCGACCGTGCTCCAAAGAGTGCCGCCGTCCACATAGGTGATGCCGTTCGTCGTGCCGAACGAGGTCGCCACCGTGGCCTTGTACTGGCCGGCGAGAATATAAATGGCGTTCGTGTACTCCGCCATCACGGCGCCGACGATGAGCGTGCCCTCGCCCTTCTTCGCGAGCGGATAGGAGACGTTGTCCTCGTTCATCATCGTCGCCACGTCGTCCGCCGTGAGCGTGTAGTCCTCGTTCGCCGGCACGTCAATCACGTACTTGCCGTCGACCACGCCGAACGTCGGTGCGCCGAACGCGCCCAGGCACGCCGCCGCGCACGCAAATCCAATCGTCTTTTTAAACATCGTAGAAGATCCTTCCTATTCTGACGGAAAAAGATACTTGACATTTTAACACCCCCGCCCCCCCCCGTTTTTGTCAATAGTGGTTTTTGCACGTCGTGTGGTTGGCCTCTGCGTTTTCCTCCCATGCGTTTTGAGATTGGAAACAACTTGAACAACTGGTAAAAACAACTTTGAGAGAGGTGCGTGGGTTAACTCGCCCGCGCCCATTTGCTGATACTGCCACTATCATGAGAGAAGGACTTCTGACTTCTGACTTCGGACTTCGATTTTCCTGAAGTCCGAAGTCCGAAGTCCTCCCTATCCCTTGTGAAATCATTGTGACCCGGATGAATGCTTTCCGCACCGCCGAAGGCGTTTCCGCCTCTTCCGTGGTAACATCTTCCGTCCCAGAATCGGCAAATGGGCACGGACGAGTTAGCCCGTGCGCCAAAGGCAAGTTGTTTTAAAAGTTGTTTCCAATCATCAGAAGGCTCGGCGGTGAATTACGCCCAAATCCCAGCAGCAGGTCATAACAACCTCACAAACAAGTTTCTTTCATGGCAAAATACTTCAAAGCGCCTTGTCCTGTACGGATATCCACTTCGCGAGCGCGGGGCCGCCTTTGCCCTTGGAGGCGTCGTGGCCCCAGCCGATCGAATCGAAGATCG
>CAMPAF010000341.1 GCA_946631535.1 uncultured Verrucomicrobiota bacterium | reverse complement strand
GCACGCCGTGGCACGACATCGCCACGCACAACTACTACGTGCTCTTCGCGGGCGGCCTCGGCGGCCGCTACCAGGAGGAGGACGGCTGGCACAAGGGCGGCGACGCGGAGCTCCACGGCTACGGCTCCGACGACTATCTCTCCAACGGCATCATCGGCGGACGCAACCCGATGTGCGACGGCCCGTTCTCGCGCAACGCGGTGAAGACATACTGGCTCCAGCACGACGCCTGCGCCGAGCTCGGGAGCGCCGAGTTCCTCGACCTGAAGTACGAGGGCAACATCCACTGCCAGCATTCCTTCTTCTCCGATGGCGGGGAGGTGTGGGCCAACCGCCAGACGAACGCGACGTGGCGTCTTCCCAACGGCGTGACGCTGCCGCCCTACGGCTACTATGCGCGCACGCGCAACACGGCGAGCGGCGTGGTGGAGAAGGACGGCGTGCGCTATGCGTTCGCGAAGTCGCCGAAGGGCGTCTTCATCGACGCGCGCAAGCCGTCCGTGAGGCGCGCCTACGGCGCCATCACGTATCCGCTGCGCGCCGAGGCCGTCGCGCCCGACCGCCTGCGCCTCCACGTGTCGTGGGAGATGACGCGTCCGGCGCCCGACTACCAGCCGTTCGTGCACATCTGCAACGCGGAGACGGCTCATGAGGGCATCGTGTTCCAGTGCGGCATGGCGCGCGCGAAGGAGCTGTTCGCGAAGGCCGGCAAGTACGAGACGTTCATCGACCTGGCCGTTCCGGCCGGCACGGCCGCCGGCACCTACCGGGTGCGCTACGGCGCGTGGAGTCCAAAGGGCGGCCACCGCCTCTCGCTCGGCGGCGCGCCGACGGACGGCGGCAGCCGCATCAAGGGCGGCACGATCGAGGTGGCGCGCGCGGACGGCAGGATCTCCGGCGTCACGTGGAAGCCCGAGGGATCGCCTGACGAGGCGGCGGCGCGCGACAGGCTGCTCGGCGTGAACCGCGCGGGCCGCGCCGTGCAGTTTGGCGGCATCAAGACGGACGGCACGTTCCGCTTCGCGGACTGGACGATCACGCCGCTTCCGGACACCGACGCCTTTTTCGCCGAGATCGACCTCGCCGCATTCGGTGCGGCAGGCCGCACGGTGGTGGGCGTGGACGCGGTCGAGCCCGAGCAGGGCGGCACCGCGCCGACCTGGAGCCAGTCCGGCAACGTCCTCAAGTTAGCCTGCGACGCGAAGTCCTTCGCCTACCGCATCCGCCTAGATTAAGTTTGACGATAGGATAGCGGCTATATTAATTTATAGCCGCTCGCGGCTGGCCGTATCATGTCGGCCAGGGCCCGTTGCGCATTTTTTGACCTAAGGGTCAGATTTTGCGCGAGTTGCGTGCCTGTCTCTCCAGAAAAGCGCGGGAAACAAGGTCCGTGCGTGGTCGCTTCGCCATTGGCACGGTTGTTGCTTAATCCCTTCGTCTGCAAGATTAAGGAAAGGTAGAGAAAGATGGATGCCGAAGAAGGTTTGCTGTTCGAAGACGATTGCATGAACGAGATGGCGCGCCGCAACCGCGTGCCCGCGCGGAAGAAGAAGGAGCGCGGGAAGAAGGCGGGGAAGCAGCTGCTGTCCGAGGTGAAGGTCCGCATGGTCATGCGCATCTACGGCCTTTCCCGCGCGCACGCGGCCAAGTTCGTCGCCTTGCGCGAGGGGGAGATTCGCGCGGAGGCCGCCAGGAAGGCCAAGGAAAAGCCCGCCGAGGAGTTCCCCGGCATTGAGGATTTGTTAGGTTCAAGATAAGGAAAGAGCATCATGGCAAGATTCACGCAAGTGCCGCAGAACTTCCTCTTCCGGAAGCTCCTCGAATACTGGGGCAACATGGTGAGGAACTACGGCGAGAGCTGCCGCGACGACGACTTCTTCGCCGTCGCGAACATCAACTTCGACCACGACAGGGGCGTTGAGCTGATTCAGGTGGCGTACACCGCGAACGAGCTGGAGGAGATGAAGAATGAGAAGGCCCGTTACGCGCGCCTCGACTTCTCCGACACGCTCGACGACGTGCTGCAGGTCCTCTGGAACCACGAGGACTCGCGCGACAAGTGCCGCGAGGTGCTGGAGGCGATGCGCGAGTACATGCTCGCCGACACGTGGAAGGGCACGGACGTCATGGAGAACCGCTTCGCCGAGCTGAAGCGGGTCCTGAAGCTCGATGACCTCGAGGCCGAAATCCTCACGTTCGCGTACGTGCACGACCAGACGTGCTTCTGCTGGCCGTGCCGCGTGGAGGACCGCGACAAGCCCCTCTACTACGCTATGGCGCTGGACCGTTCCTACGCCGAGGTCGCCAAGGCGATGTCGGCGCAGGGGACGCTGCTGAAGTTCGGCCTTCTCGACGGCGACTACGACTTCAACCGCCATACGCTCGGCGGCTTCATGGACGGCACTTCGGACGAGACGATTGCCCGCCGCTTCTACAGGAAGCTCGATACGGGCTCCGCCCTCCCGTGGGAGTTCTTCGGCGACCTCGCGGCGAAGGACGGCGAGGTCCTCAAGCGCATGGTCGCCGCGAGCGGCGGCAAGTGCAACATCCTCCTCTACGGGGCGCCGGGGACCGGCAAGAGCTCGTTCGCGCTCAGCCTCGCTAAGGAGCTGGGCCTCACCGCCTACGAGGTCAAGCAGGGAGACGACGACGGCAAGAACATGAAGTCAGAGGCCCGCATGATGGGCATCCAGGTGTGCAACAGCCAGGAGGACCCGAAGGACTGCATGATGGTCGTGGACGAGGCGGACGAGCTCCTGCGCGGCAGCTCGTGCGGCTTCAGCCTCTTCGGCTTCGACTTCGGCGGCGGCAAGTCCACCGAGAAGGGCGTGATGAACTCCATCCTCGACGACATGAGGCTGCCCGCGGTGTGGATATCCAACGCGCCCGCGGAGTCGATGGACGAGTCCGTCCGCCGCCGCTTCGACTACTCCATCCGCTTCGAGCGCCTGAACGGCGCGCAGCGCGTCGCCATCTGGCGCAACCAGGTGGCGAAGCATGGCCTGGAGGAGCTCATCCCCGGGGAGAAGGCCGAGGAGTACGCCGCGAAGTACGAGACGAGCGCGGGCGGCATCTCCACCGTGCTCGTGAACGTGAAGCGCATGGCGCCGGAGCCCGGGAAGGTGGACGAGCTTGTCGCGACGCTCATGAAGCCGCACTGCCAGCTCATGGGCCTCAAGAACGGCAACGGGTTCCTCCCGGCGAAGGACTACTCGCTCGACGGCCTCAACATCAAGGGCAAGGTCAAGCTCGAGAACGTGGTGCGGGCCGCGCGGAACTACCTGGACGCCGACTTCGGCTCCAGCGATGCCGACAAGCCCCGCATGAACATCCTCCTCTTCGGGCCCCCCGGCACCGGCAAGACCGAGTTCGTGAAGTACCTCGGCAAGGCGCTCGACCGCAAGGTCGTCGTCATGAAGGGCAGCGACCTCCTCTCCAAGTGGGTCGGCGAGTCCGAGCAGAACATCGCCAAGGCGTTCCGCCAGGCGGAGGCCGAGCACGCCATCCTCTTCTTCGACGAGGTGGACGG
>CAMPAF010000340.1 GCA_946631535.1 uncultured Verrucomicrobiota bacterium | reverse complement strand
ATGGCCATCCTCAAGCGCCTCCCGAAGAAGCTCCTCAACCTCAAGGCGAAGACCGTCTCCGGCAAAAACCTCGGCCAGCAAGTCCAGCGCGCTGTCATTCTTGACAGCGATGTGATCCGCACGCTTGACAACCCCTACTCCAAGGACGGCGGGCTTGCGGTGCTGTGGGGCAACCTCGCCGAGCGCGGAGCGGTGGTGAAGAAGGGCGGCGTGGCGCCGTCGATGATGACGTTCACCGGCAAGGCCATCTGTTTCGACTCGCAGGAGGAAGCATGCGCCGGCATCCTCGGCGGCAAGGTGAAGCCGGGGCACGTGGTGGTGATCCGCTACGAGGGCCCGAAGGGCGGACCTGGCATGCAGGAGATGCTGGCGCCCACGAGCTACATCATCGGCGCGGGCCTGGGCGAGAGCGTGGCGCTCATAACGGACGGACGCTTCAGCGGCGCGACGCACGGCGCGTGCGTGGGGCACGTCAGCCCCGAAGCGGCGGAGGGCGGACTCATCGGCCTCCTGAAGAACGGCGACCTGATCACGATCGACATCCCGAACCGCGCAATCTCCGCGAAGCTGACTAAGGCAGAGATCGCGAAGCGCCGCAAGGCGCAGAAGCCGTGGACGCCGCGCATCAAGGGCGGCTGGCTCGAGCGCTACGCTACGTTCGTGGGCAACGCCTCCACTGGAGCATCGCTGAAGAAGTAGCGCACGGATGAGGGTATCCTTCTCCATCGCGTTCGGCGTGCTGGCGCTGGTCGGCTGTACGACATGGCCAACGCTCGACTCGCCGGATTCCGCTGAGGAGATACGTCGGTTCTACGTGGAACAGGTCGGCGATCCTGCCTGCTCCGTGGCGGTCGTCAGCGGCGGCAAGGTCTCCTTCGCCGGCGACCCGCACGCGATCTACAGGATCGCCTCGCTCACCAAGCTGTTCGTGGCGGAGGCCATCGATAGGCTGGCCGCGAAGGGCGTGATCGACCTCGATGCGCCGGTGACGCGCTATTCGAGGTACGCGCTTGCGCCGGAGTACGGTTCGGTGACGCTCCGCGACCTGATGGAGCACCGGTCGGGCATGCCGATGGACTTCCTTAACCCGTGGAATCCCCTCGCTTGGCATCGCGCCCTGATGTCGGGACTCGTGGGGTCGCACATCTACGAGACGTTCGACGAACGGAAGGATTTCGAGGAGGCTTGCAACCTCGCGCGCACGCGCCGGTTTCTCGCCGAGCGGCAAGCGCAATACTCCAACGTGGGCTTCGCGCTGCTCGTGACGGCGGTGGAGGACGCGACAGGGCGGGGCATCGACGCGATACTGCGCGATGAGGTGACGGGTCCGCTCGGTCTGAAGGACACCGTGTTCGCGCTGGATGAGGCTCAGCGGGCGCGGTTTCCGCAGCCGTCGGCAGGCAAGTTGCCGTGGCTGGTGCGGCGCGGGCGGCCGATAGGCGCGCATCCGCTCGGGCCGGCGCTTGTGGGCATGGGTGGACTCTGTTCGTCCGCCGCCGACTGCGCGAAGTTCTTCTCGCGGAAGGGTTTCCTGAAGTCAGGCAGCCTATGCGTACGGGAGTTACCGTCGGGCCGGACAGTCGACTTCCGCTTCGGCATGATCTACGGCGGCGAATCGTTTCTCTGTCGGGACCAATCGACAGGCGACATCCTGCTAATCCTGCGCAACGTCACGTCGTGGCCGGCGGCGGAGGATTTTGAGATGGCCGATCGCCTCTTTTCACGTCACAGAAAAGAAAATTGAAAAGCGGTATTCCCTCAGGCGGGGAAAAATGATATACTATTGACCCACTTTTGAACAGGAGAAGAAGAAATGAGTCAGCATCGCAGTCTGAGAGGATCCAGCAAGATCACGTCCAAGCGCAACGTACTAAAGCGTTTCGAGCGCGTCAACCTGCTGCAGAAGCGCGGCGATTGGAAGGAAGGCGACCGTGGCCTTGGGTTGAAGAAGACGAAGCCGGAAGCCTAAATGACATGGTACACGGCAGAAAAGGACCGCCAACCCCTATGGGGCAGGCGGCCTTTTTCCTTTGATTTTTCAAGTAATGGAAGAAGGGCAGCAAATGGACAAGAAGACGATTGAAGAGATGGAAGCGAGGTTCGGCGAGATCATGCAGGCACCGCCCTACCCGACCGATGAGATACTGGAGCTGATTGCGGGCGCGACGCCGGGCAAGGCGGAGGAGTGGACGTTGGCAGCGCTGAAGGCCCTGACCGAGGCGGTGGACTTTGACGGCACTTTTCGTCTGGTGAAGGCCTGCAAGGACATGCTTGGCGCCAAGATACAGGGGGCGGGCATCCGCGACATGTTGCGCAAGGCTACGAAGGACCGTCTTCGCATCGCGTTCGTCGACTCGGTGGGCTTTGGCGTGCGGCCGCTCGGCGAGGCGTTCGCGCGCCTCGAGCGCCTGCTGGCCTTCCAGCCGGGGCGGCTTGTACTCAGCACAACCTGGGGCCTGGGCGAGGTCAAGCGCATCGACTCTTTCTATCGGCGCATCACCGTGGACTTCACCTCGCGCAGAGGCCATCAGATGACGTTCGACGCGGCCTGCGAGACGCTCGTGTTCGCGCCGGAGGACCACATTCTGGTGACGAACCGCGCCGATCCCGCCCGTGTCCAGAAGATGCTCAAGGAGGAGCCGGGCGAGTTCGTGAAGGCGATGCTGAAGAGCTTCGGCGACATGCCCGTCACGCGCCTGGAGGAGCTGTGTGCGCAGCACGGCTTCGTGAAGCAGGCGAACTGGAAGTCGTTCTGGGAGAAGGCGCGCACCGATCTGCGCAAGGACAAGCTTGTCGAGATCCCGACGCGCCGCACCGAACCGATCCACGTGAAGAAGACGGCGGAGACGTACGGCGACAGCTGGTTCACCGCCTTCGCCCAGATGACAGACCCGAAGTCGATCCTCTCGTCTGTCCGCGAGCTGGAGGGAACGCAGCGCTTCAAGGCGCTGTCGGAGGAGGACAGCAAGAAGATCGCCGACCGCCTCGCGTTTGCCCTCAAGGGTGCCCGCGGCGTGGACGACGCGCTGTACGCGCGCCTCGCATTCTGCCTGAACGACCTGAAGATGGATCCCGAGCGCGTTGCCAAGGCGCGCACGTACCTGTGGGCGGAGAACCGCTATCTCGCCGCCGCGCGCACGCTGCCGGCACGCGAGACGGGGGCGCTCGTCGTGTTCCTCACGGCGGACAACCGCGAGGAGCGCAAGCACGACCTCTTCAAGGTCCTGCCCGAGATGTGCTTCCCGCTCCTCACCGAGACGCTGATGTTCTTCAAGACGGACGCCGACTGCGAGGATGCCGTGGCGGCGCTCCTCAAGAACCCGTCCGCCCCGGCGACGCTGGTGACGCTGATCCTCGGCCGCTACGAAGACTTCAAGCACTGGGGCAGGCTGCCGCCGCTTGTGGTCATACTTACCCACGCCATCGCGCTCGGCGAGGGGCGGCAAAGCGGCGAGACTCTGCGCATGCAGAACATGATCCGCCTCCTGTTCGCCGACAAGAAGTGGCTCGAGAGCATCTTCTCCCAGCTCGATCCTGCCGACCAGGTGCTGTTCTTTGAGCGCTTCCAGGCGTCGA
>CAMPAF010000339.1 GCA_946631535.1 uncultured Verrucomicrobiota bacterium | reverse complement strand
CCTCCTTCACGGAGGGATGGCGCAACGCGATCTCCGCGAACGGCGCGCCGTCCGCAAAATGCTGATATCCTGCCGCAAGTGCAATCATCCTTCAGATCTCCGGTCATTAGCGGGATTGGAAGCTCGAGAAGTCGCGCGGAGGGACCACCGTGCCATCCGGTGCGACGTACTGCTTATCGGAGAAGTTCGCGATCACGCGGTAGCCGTTGGAGAAAACGCTCTCCTGCACGAGACGATCCGCGGTGAGCCAGCGGAATTCCACCAGCATGGCGTCCTTCGTCGCGCGCGCGGTGGACGCGGCGCGCTTCACGCTGGCCGCAAGCCTGTCCTTCTGCCGTTCAAACACCTCCGGCGTGAACAGGTACATCGGCGGCGTGCCGACGACCACGTTCAGGAGATCCATCTTCCACCAGTCCTGGGGGAACTTGTTGTTGTAGCAGGTCCAGTACCAATAGCCGACCACGCAGTCGCGGAACACCATCTCCCAGAACGGAAAGCGCATCGTCGGATCGAGCGACCGCTTGATGACGGGCGGAGTCTCCTCGTAGATCTTCCACATGTACCGTCCGCCGTCCACGCGCCAGTACGAGGCGTTGAAGACGCCCTCGAAGTAGTCGACGTCGGGCACGTAGCACTCCAATCCGTCCTCCGTGCCGACCACAAGGCCGAACTCCTCGTGGAGGATGCGGAACATGTCCTGCCGCGCCTTCACGCTCTCGCGGCGCGAGACCTTGTGCCTCGGATGCCAGCATTCGCCGATGCCCGTGCCGGTCACGTCGAGGAACCGCGCGCCGATGGCCGCCTCCGCCTGGAGCTGCGCCACGCGCGCGCGGATGTAGGCGGGCGCCTGCCGCTCGCAGAGGCGCAGGCAACCGACGCAGGGCTTGGACGGATCGGACTTGAGCGGCACCTTCCAGCCCCGGAGAGGCTTGCCGTCGCCGGCCACGACGTAGTCGCCCGCGTCCCACACGCCCAGCGGCCAGTGCGGACGCAGGTAGTCGATCTTGTCCACCATCTCCGGCTCCATCGTGTCGCAGTAGATGTCGTACTCGGTGCAGAGCACGCCGGGGATCTTCGCAAGGCGTCGCTTTTCCTCCGGCGTGATCCACACGCCAAGGTCGCGGCGCGTAATCGTCGAGAACAGCATGTCGCCGAAACCAAGTCTCTTCAGCTCAAGCGCCTTCTCGACCTTGTCCGGACGATCGCTCCAGTACCAGACGTTCGGCGCGCCCTTGAGCAGTTCCAGGTTCCTGGCGATCGCCGGATACTTCGCGGCCTTCTCCTTGAGCGTGACCCGGAATCCCCTCCGCTCCATCTCGGCGCGGTAACGGCGCGCCAGGTTGCCGGGCGTCGCCTTCGCGAAAAAACAGTAGCGGATGCGGCGGGCATGGCCGAAGCGCGTCATGTCAGGAGACCAGTCCGGCCCCACGGTCCGCCGCCCGTTGGCTCCCATGCGGAAGTTCAGGCAGACGTTCCACGGCGTGCCGACGATGGCCAGCATCCCGGCTCCCTGCTCGAGCGAACCGTCCGCCGCCGGCTTTTCCGCGTACTGGATCCAGCAGCCCATCTTCATCGACCTCTGATAGCCGCGCTGGGATTTCTCCAGTTCCCGGTTGATGCTTTCGTCGCCGATGCCGGACGGGTCTTTCGCCTCGCATGGAATCGACAAGCCGCACCCGTTCGGGAAGTAGAACCTGTCGCCGGCCTCGGATGCGAACGGGAACGGATACCCCAGGCGGAAACCGGCCATCTTCGCCTCCGCCGGCGCCTCAAGCGCAACGTCCAGCTCCCCGCCGTCCACGGACATGCGGCACGTGAACTCCTGCCAGCCGCGCGGTTTGACGCGGTAGACCATCGACGTCGGCGAGGTCTTGACGGCGTCCGACACCGTGACGGGAACATTCGCGAACTCCGCGCCGCTCCGCCACGCGCGCCCCGATTCCGCATCTACAACGACGAGCGAACCGTCCACGGTCGAAAGGCGCACGGTCAGCCGTCCGTTCCCGATCTCCTGCCCCGCGCATGGCAACGTGCCGACGACTTGAAACGCGGCGCACAAGACGAGTGCTTTCACCATTTGCATTCTCATGATGGCAATACTTGTCAACGGATATTTCCAAGTATTCTCCAAAGGTTTGCCCTTTTACTTCCGGGCCCAGCGGCGGAATACGGCCTCGGCCTTCTTGCCGCGGAATGTGAAATCGCGGGCGAGCGTGTCCTCGCGCGTGCTGTCCGGCTTCGTCGGCGAGTTCTGGTCCCACTTCCACCAGTGGAAGCCCCGGCACCAGGGCTCGTGCGCGAACACGCGGAAGAGCGCCTCCATGTAGTTGGCCTGCTCGTCCTCGTCCACGACCGTGAGGATGCCGGACGGAGACTTGGCGCCGTCCTGCGTGGACGAACACCCGCATTCGCCGAAGATGATCGGCCTTCCCATCGCGTCCGCAATCGCCTTCATCCGCGCATGCGCGCCGGCGAGGTTCTTCACCATGTCGTCGACGGTCAGCGTCTTGCCCGTTTCGTCCTTGCGCCGCGCCGGGCAGTAGTAGGAGATGGAGAGGAAGTCGAGGTCGTAGAACCAATGGTCCTTCTTCGCGAGGAAGGCGAGGAAGTTCACCTCCCCCGTGTGGAGCGTGTGACAGCTCGTCACGGGGCCGGAGTAGACGCCGCGCACGGCCGCCACGACTGACTTCCACTTCGCGTTTTCCTCCACCATCTTGTCAAGCTCGCTGTCAAGGCAGAACAGCTCGCACTTCGTGCGCTCCGCGATGCGCGCGTAGTAGACGCTCCGCTCGCGCATGGAGGCGAACCAGCGCGTGCGGCCGTCGCTCACGCGCCCCGGCATGCGCTCGCGGTCCTTGTTCATCCACACGCCCAGGCGCCCGTAGCCGTCCTTGCACTCCAGCATCGGACGCAGCTGCACCTTCATGCCCTTCGCATGGATGAGGTCGATGGCGTCCATGAGCTCAATGTCGTTTGGCGTGTGCGCGAAGTCCTTGTACTGGAACGCGGACGCCCCCTCGTCCTGCCAGACGGTCGGCACGACCGTCACCCACGTCGCGCCGGCGCGGGCGATCGCCTCGATCTCGTCCTTCGCCACGGAGGACGAGAAATAGCCGTTCGTCGCGTAGAACCCGAACGTGACTCCCCACTGGAAACCCTCGGGGATTTTCCACGTGCGCTCCGCGCGCACCAAACCAGTGCGCGCGGTTGCCAACGGCGCAGCCAGCACGGCGCACCCGCACAACGCCGTCCAGACGGCAAACACAAGATGGACCTTGCCGATTGTTTTCATAGCTCTTTTTTCCTGTTTTGTGCCCTAGCGGAAGATTACGATTCAGTCCCCTTCTTTCGTCTACACCTCTTCCGCCAGTAACGCATCGCCGCCGTGGAACACAAGGACAAGCCGGTGGAGAGCAACGGACGAGACGTCCGTTGTCACAGCGAGTCGCCACTCCGTGGCGATGTCGTGGTCCTTGGAATACTTGTCCAACTGCTCGATGGCCTTCGCCTTGATGTCGGCGAGCTGTTCCGGCGTAGGCGCGGGATCGCCCGCCTTCACGTACTTCATCTCGATGAGCGCGGCGTGCGCGA
>CAMPAF010000338.1 GCA_946631535.1 uncultured Verrucomicrobiota bacterium | reverse complement strand
TCGTGCACCCGCACGTGGAGAGTCGCCTTGTCCGGAACGAGCGGCGCGTAGGTTACCAAACCCACCCCACCATGTCAAGCGGCTACTGCCTGGCGAAGCCGAGGACGTCGCGCATCGTGTACTTGCCGGGCTTCTGTCCGGCGGCCCACTTGGCGGCACGGAGCGCGCCGGCGGCGAACGCCTCGCGGCCCTGCGCCTTGTGCGTGATCTCCACGCGCTCCACGTCGCCCGCGAACATGACGGTGTGGTCGCCAACCACCGAGCCGCCGCGCAGCGCGTGCAGGGCGATCTGCCCTTCCGGACGCTCGCCCACGATCCCCTCGCGGCCGTAGCATGCCACGTCGTCGAGCTTCACGCCGCGCCCGTCCGCCGCCGCGTGCGCAAGCATGAGTGCCGTGCCGCTTGGCGCGTCCTTCTTGTGGCGGTGGTGCATCTCGACGATCTCGACGTCATACTGCGGGCCGAGGACGGCGGCAGCCTGCCGCACCAGGTCGATGAGAAGGTTGACGCCAAGAGAGTAGTTCGCGGCCTGCACGACGGGTATCTTTGCGGCGCAAGCGTCAACGCGCGCCTGCTCTTCTGGCGTGAGGCCCGTGGTGCCGATCACGTACGCGGCACCTTCAGCTGCGGCCTTCTCGATGTTCGCGGGAACGGCGGCGTGAAAAGTGAAGTCGATTATCGCCTCGGTGCCGGCGGGCCATGCGGAGTCGAAGCCCGGAGCGACGTCCACCTTGGCGGAAATCTCGAGCTCGGGATCGGCCTCGGCCAGCTTCACCAGCATCTGTCCCATGCGCCCGGCGGCGCCCACGATTGCAACCTTCATGTCATTCGTTCCTTTAACCTTTTACTCGCTCTTCGGGTATCTCTTCTTCCGCTCGGCCATCAGGTCGTCCGCCTCCTTCGTGCGGCCCTGCGCGCGCATGATCTCGGCTGCGCGGGCAAGAGCGACCGGGACAGCATCCGGATCGTCGAATAGCGTGCCGACGAGCATGTGGTACCCGAGGGCCGCCGAAGCGTCGCCGCGCTCTTCCTCGTTCAGCGCGAGAGCGGCGTACGCCTGCACGCGCAGCGCCACCAGCTCCTTGGCGCGCGTGCGCTCCACCGCGTCGGTCAGGTGCGCCTTCGCCTCGTCGAAGAGTCCGAGTCCCGTCTCGAGCTTGCCGAGCGCGAGGGCGGCCTTGGCGCCATAGACGGTGTTGGCGCCGGTGGCGAGCGCGCGCTTGTACGCGGCCGTTGCGGAGTCTAGCTCGCCGGCCCCTTCGTGTGCAGCGCCTTCGAGCGTGGCGGCGATCTGGTTCCACGTCGCATCGCTCTTGCGGGCGGCGATTGCCTTGGCAGCCGCGATGGCCGCAGGCCAGTTGGTGGCGTTGAGCATGGATTCCGCGACCCATTGGAGGTTGTCGGAGGGAATGCGGTCCACGGCCTTCGTCCCAAGCAGGCTGGCGAGGATGTTGGCAGCTTCGGCCTCGGCCCCGCGCTTCTGCAGGATGTCGGCCAGCTCCAGCTTTATCTCGCGCTCGAACTCGACAGTGGGCTTGGCGGCCAGCGCCTCCCGGAAGAGCCGTTCGGCCTCGGGAGCGTCGCCCGCGCCCTTCGCCGCCACGCCGCGCCAATACGTGGCCTCGACTCGCTTCGGAGTGTCGGGGAAGCGCGTGAAGAGTTCGCTGAGTGAACGGTGGGCGGCGCGAAACTCCTTGACGCGGATCTCCTCCATGGCGCGCGCATAGAGGGCCTCGGCGGCGAATGGGGAGTCGGGGTGGCGGGCAAGGAGGTTCGTCCAGTCGCTCCGCGCCTGCTCAGGCCGTCCGGCCCTTACTTCGGCCACGCCCGCCTTGTAGAGCGCCTGCGCGGCGATGGCGCCTGTCGGCCAAAGCTCGGCGAGGCGGCGGTACGTACCTGCGGCGGCGGACCATTCCCCCATCTTTTCCTGCAGCCAGGCGAGGCTGTGGTGCGCGTTGGGGGCGAGCGGACTCTCGCGCTTGTTGGCCACCAGACGAGCGAACTCTATGGCGCGCGGGAAGTTCGTCATGGCGATGGCAGCCTCGTAGCCGTGGCTCCATGCACGGTCAGCAGTGGTCTTCGGAGGATTGACGCGGGCATCAAGCGCGGCCAGGACCTCGGCGTGCTTGCCCATCGAGGCCAGGATCTCAAGGCGGTCAGTCCATTCCACGTCGGCGAAGCGGCCTTTGGGGAATTTTGCGAGGGCATCGTCGTACGCGGCTTTCGCGTCGGCGCGCCGCTCGAGCGCCTTGAGGGAGGCGGCCGTGATGTACCAGGCATCCTCGAGCTTGTCGTCGCGCAGCGGCGACGCGATGGCTAGCGCCTCGGCCGTCCTGCCCTCCAGGTAGTTCGCCCAGGCGGCGTATATGGCCGCCTCGCGCGTGCGAGGGCTTTTCGGGAACCTGGACTTGAGGTTCTTGAAGATCGTGATGGCGGCAGGATAGCGGCCGTCGCGGTAACTCAGCATTCCGGCGAAGAAAAGAGACTCCTCCACGAGGCGCGGGTCGGAGGAATGCGCAAGGTTAAGGTACGTCACGAGTGCCCGACGCCTGTCCTCGGCGTTGTCGGACGCGGAGAGCAGCGACGCGCTGCGGAGGCTGGCGAGGCGAGACATGTCGTTTGTGCCGGAGAGCTTCGCGGCGCGCGTGTAGAAGTCGACCGCCGCGTTGACGTCCTTGGCCTTCTCAGCGGCCTCGCCGAGGTAGTAGAGAGCCGTCGCGCGGATGGAATCGTCGGCCGAGGAGCGGTCGAGCTCGCGTAGCTCCTTGTCGCGCGCCGGACCTTCGAGCAGAGCGGCCCTGTTCAGGCGAGCATAATCCGTGAAGCGCGATTCGGGGACGTCCTTGAGGAGCTCCTCGTAGCACTTCAGGGCATCCGGCCTCCTGTCGAGCAGGCGATACGTCTCGCCGAGACGGAACAGCACCTCGTCGTGCGGGACATCCTTGCTGCCGCGCAGAGCCTCGTACTCGTTCAGCGCGTCCGCGTACAGGCCTCGCCTGGACAGCTGGTTCGCCAGCGCGAGACGGTCCGCAGGCAGCGCGGACGAGAGGGCGGACGAATCCTTCGCCGCGAGACAAGCGCATGCGGACAGCGCCGCAATCATGACAATTCGCCTAAGCATAGGCTGGTATTTTACCACAAACCGCCCTTGACTTCCACGGCCAAATGCGCGATAATATCAGCCGTTTCCTCAGGAGACTGGGGGTGATTTGGTTTCGACGGGACGAGTGGAGACCAGATTGCGCGCCGAGGACCCCTGTTGGCCTCGTTAAAAAACAGGGAAAAAAAGTAATTGCGAACAACGATTACGCTCTGGCGGCCTAACTAATCGGCCACCGGCCAACCCGCGGACGCCTGCTAGGCGGCGAGGCCTCATCCAGCAGGTCCCCGTGCGGGGTTTGACGTCTGGACGCCGCACTCTGTACAATCGGACGCATGTCGCCGGATAAGCCCGGGCATCGGCATACCGGCGACGAGATCAAAGGTGCAATACGCGCGTAGAAGTTTGGCCAAAGCCGTTTCGGACGCGGGTTCGACTCCCGCCACCTCCACCATTAGGGAATAGGTGATAGTGAATAGTGAATAGGTTGTGGATAG